>JAXHVM010000044.1 GCA_034189185.1 Deferribacterota bacterium | reverse complement strand
GATTTGCCAATACCTGGCTCGCCTCCAACTAAAACAACAGAACCTTCAACTATGCCGCCCCCCATTAATTGATCAAATTCTGGGATATCAGTAAATATTCTATTATTTTTTTCAAAACTTAGGTCTTTAATTTTTAAAGGTTTGACCTGTTCACTAGCTTTCACTCTAGAGTTATTAGATTTTGTATCTATATGTTCATCAAAGGAGTCCCAGCTATTGCATTCAGGGCATCTGCCCAACCATTTATTACTTATATATCCACATTTATTACAAATGAATAGTACCTTTGATTTGGCCATTTATTCTAGATATCTTTCAATAGAGTTATTATAAAGCCCTCTAATTTTAAGACCTAAATGTTTATAACTTTTATCAACGGCTACTCTACCCCTAGGGGTTTTCTTTATCATTCCCTTATAAAGCAAGTATGGCTCTATTACATCTTCTAGGGTGCCCTTATCTTCCGGTATAGTTGCAGTTAATGTATCAATACCAACGGGGCCACCATTAAATTTATATATAATAGTTTTTAAGTATATAAGATCGGAGGAGCTTAAACCCTCTTCATCTATATCTAATTTTGAAAGTCCTTTTTTAGCAATAGTCAAATCAATATCACCATTACCTAAAACTTGAGCAAAATCCCTGATTCTCCTTAATATTCTATTTGCAACCCTTGGTGTTCCTCTTGATCTTCTTGCAATTTCAAGTGCTGCGTCATTATCTATCTTTACACCAAGCTTCTCTGCACTCTTTAAAACTATTTTCCTTAAATCTTCAAACTCGTAAAAATTCAGTCTTAATGTAATCCCAAATCTATCCCTTAGGGGAGATGTAATTAAACCTATACGAGTTGTAGCACCTATCATGGTAAACTTATTAAGATCTATCCTAATTGTTCTTGCAGCAGGTCCTTGCCCAATAACTAAATCAAGCTTGAAATCCTCTATTGCAGGGTATAGTATTTCCTCAACTGATGGATGCAACCTATGTATCTCATCAATAAATAAGATATCCCCTTCACTTAGATTTGTTAGAATAGCAGCAAGATCCCCTGGTTTTTCAATAACTGGACCACTAGTAATTCTTATATTAACAGACATTTCGTTAGATATTACATTAGCTAGAGTAGTTTTACCAAGTCCAGGTGGCCCATATATCAAACAATGATCTAAAGGCTCCTCTCTCTTTTTTGCAGCCTCCACATAGATTTTAAGATTTTCAATAATCCTATTTTGTCCTACATATTCATTGAAATTCTTTGGCCTCAAATAGGAAGAGTTATCACCATTAAATGTATTTCTAGAAAATATAGATTCATTATCCATAACTCACCAAATTTGTTATAATTATACCTATTAATTAAATAATTACAACTTTGATAACGTTTTTAAACAGCTTTTAAGGATCTCTTCAAAACCTTTTATCTCTTTTGGGATAGATTCTAATGCACTTTTAATCTCATGTTTTTTATAGCCCAAGTTTGATAAAGCACTAAATATCTCAGTATTAAAGCTTTCATTTGTAGAAGCTTCAACAAAGCTACTTTTATCTATCTTATCTTTTAGTTCTAAGATAATTCTCTCAGCAGTTTTTTTACCAATACCAGGTATTGAAGATAATATGCCGGTATCTTTGTTAGCTATTGCATATCTCAACCTATCTGTATCTATACCAGATAAAATATTTATGGCAAGCCTAGGTCCTATTGAGGAGACTTTAGTTAAAAGATGGAACATCTCTTTCTCATCTAATGTTTTAAATGCAAATAATACAGGTGTGTCATCCCTTATTAATAGAGATGTATATAACTCTAAAGACTCGCCTATTTCTGGCAGTTTAGTATATGTTGAGATTGCAATAGTCATCTCCAAAGCAATGCCACTAATGTCAACAACTGTACTGTTAGGACTTTTATCTAATAGTATTCCCTTTATTCTGTAAAACATTTTCTCTCTCTATGTTATATGCTAAACAAAGTGCACAGGCTAAAGCATCAGAACAATCATCTGGCATTTTTAGAAGGTCATCCTTTAGATTTAAATGCATAAAAACAAGCCTCTTAACCTGTTCTTTTTCCGCCCTGCCATATCCAACTACTGCCTTTTTAATCTGCAAAGCTGTATACTCATATATAGTTATATTTAACTGGGTTAAACAACCTATTAGAACACCTCTAACCTGACCTAATAAAATAGCACTCTTTATATTCTTAGCATAGAAGATATCTTCTATAGCTGTATACTCTGTAGGGTAATTATGCAAATAGTTAAACAATAACCTATATATATTAGAAAGCTTTTCTAAAACAGTCATTGATCTGTTTGATTTAATTAAATAGTGGTCAACATAGGATATTTTTTTTCTATCTACCCTAATTATACCTACCCCTGTATTGTTCAAACCTGGATCTATCCCAACAAATAACAAACTATGCTCTTAATTCCTCTATCACAGATTCATCGACGTCGAAATTACTATAAACATCTTGCACGTCATCCAACTCCTCTAATTCGCTAATCAGATTAAATAATTTCTTAGCCTCTTCTTTATCGATTGGGATATAGTTTTTTGGCAACATTGTCACTTCCGCTCTAATAATCTTTATATTATTTTTAATATATATGTCTTTAACCTTTTCTAAATCCTGTGGTTCAGTAATTATTTCATAACAATCATCTTGGGTGGTTATATCTAAAGCCTCAGCTTCAATAGCTAAATCATATACTTTCTCCTCGGCTGCAGCTTCTTTTTCAATTCTTATAACGCCTTTCCTGTCAAATTGCCAAGCTACACATCCCGATTCACCAAGGGATCCACCCTTTTTAGACAATATCTTCCTAATATCTGCAACAGTTCTATTCTTGTTATCAGTAAGTGTAGATATAAGCAAAGCAACCCCACCAGGGCCATAACCCTCATAAATAACATCCTCATAATTTATATCATTTGATGGGCCACTCCCTCTTTTTATAGCTCTATCTACATTATCCTTTGGCATATTAACGCTCTTTGCCTTATCTAAAGCCAGTCTTAATCTTGGATTAGCACTAGGGTCATCACCACCATGTTTGACTGCTACTGTTATCTCTCTTGCAATCTTAGTAAATACTTTCCCTTTTTTGGCGTCTTGCACAGCTTTTTTGTATTTAATATTAGCCCATTTACTATGTCCTGACATAGCTATACCTCCTTTTAAATAATATCATATTAACAATCTTTATCAATATCATTAGAAATGAACTTAAATTATTTTCTTATCAATATCTTTATATATACAATACATAAACTCATCTTTAGATTTCTCATATTTAGATGAAAAGTGGAAAAAATGCACAAATTTAGAGCCCGATTCAAGAAATATCTGTTTTGATAAACTAGTGGTAGAATGTGATTTATCTATTGCATGTAAAATATCTTTTTTTAAAAACATACTCTCTATTAATAATATATAACTATTACTCGCAAATGTAATAGCTTTACTATAATTCTCATAAGTTGGAGCAAAATCAGTGATGAAGGTTATATCTTGAGGAGGTTTAAATATAACTAACTGATCTGCTAATAAACCTAATTTAACTCTTTTTTTGCCATCTTTTGTCTCAACCTCCAAAACATCACTTAAAAGATAATTTGAACGCAATCTCGCCTTCAATTCAGTAAGCCAAGGTCCTGGAACATAATCATACTTACATAATACATCTTTTTTTATATTAACATGTATAGCTTCTTTGATCCTATAGCCTATTACAGGTATTGAGTGATCAAAAAACTCATAAACTACCTTAAAACCATCATCTAGTGATAAATATTCAAGATTATCCTTATAATATATTATAGGTTTAAAATAATTAGAAGCCTTAAACAAAGCAATCTTAGCTTTCCCACAGCTATTTAACTCATAAGCTTCTAACTCAAAATCATAATTGTCAACTAAATTCCACGTATAACCAGATAATTTGCCAATCACATTATTAATAAAACCTGGGGGTCCATAAAATCTCAATTTTTTATCTGACCTTAAAAATGTTCTCAACAGTCTATCGAAGCCATAAAAATGATCAATATGAGCATGGCTAATAAATATATCCCTTAAACTTAAGATCTCTGTGTTGTTTAGCCCACCTATCCTGCCACAATCAAATAGAAGTGCCTTTTTCTTATAAACATTCCTTATAAAAAAACAGGTATCATCAAAAGGTGAATTAACCTTCTTAATTGTATAATTATTTCTCATCAACTAGATCAACATTGTGAATTTCTTTCATCTGTCTAAAAGCAAAATTTTCAAGTTCCCTATCATTTGTTGCAACACAATTTTTCTTAACTACAATATTGTAATCTCTAAAGTGTGCATCAGCAACAGTATACAGTACACACACATTTGTCAATATACCAGCTATATTTATTGTCTTTATATCCATTTTCTTTAACAGTTCATCCAAATCTGTATTATAAAAGGATGAGTATCTGTTCTTTTCTATGATCAAATCATTATCCAAAGGTGACAACTCATCTACTACTTTACTACCAAAACTATTTTTTATACAATGCTTTGGCCAAACTTTAAACTCTAAATCATTTTCTAAGTGGGAATCGCACACATAGATTACAGGTATATTTCTCTCTCTAGAATAATCTATCTCTTTTTTTATATTATTAATAATCAATCTTCCACTAGGCAAATAAAGGGGCGCCCCTTCTAATAAAAAATCATTTAGCATATCAATTATAATTAAACCATCAAACATATAAACCTCTCAATTTATATAATCTATTAATCTGATTCCTATATGAAGAATTTACATCCTTTTCAGTTTCAAGAATACCTAATGTATAAGAAAATCTTTTATCATTAATTAGTTTTCTAAAAAAATCTCTGCCTAAATCACCCTCAAGTATTTTCTCATGTCTATCTTTTTTTGATCCACAACTAACTATAGTATCATTTATATGTATAACTTTGCACTTAGAATCAAACAATTTAACAACCTTACTAAAAATATTATCATATTCATTAATAATATCATAACCAGCTGCATACATATGACATGTATCCAAACAGATCCCTAGTTTATTTTCAAATCTACTAGAAGATATAATCTCATAAAGCTGCTCTAATTTATAACCTATAGAAGTTCCTTGCCCAGCTGTTGTCTCAAGTAATATATCAGCATTAAATAAATTCTCACTATAGATAATTTCTATTGCCTTTATAATTCTATTTATACCCTCTTCTAGGGAGCTATCCCTAAAAAAACCAGGATGCACTATATAATAGGGTATTTTTAGCTGATCGCAGATTTCTAATTCTTCTTTAACTGCCTTTATTGACTTATACCACAAATTACTATCATTACTTGCAAGATTTATCAAATAAGAGCTATGCACGCAGATTTTATTAAATCCAAAAGATTTTGCTAATTCTAAAAATCTCTCTTTAACTTTTAAATCCAAAGGTTTACAATACCACCTATTGGCATTCTTTACAAATATCTGAAGGGACTCACACTTATCATCAATTGCTCTTATAATACTTTTAAATATACCACCTGATATTGATTGATGGGCGCCAATAAACATTAAGTGTCTTTTAAAAAATCCTTTAGTAGATCTATTTCATAGGAAGATCCAATAAATAACGGGGTTCTTTGATGGATCGATTCAGGCTGAATCTCTAAGATATTTCTTTTTCCGTCAATTGCTTTACCACCTGCTTGTTCAATCAAAAAGGACAAAGGATTTGCCTCGTATAATAACCTAAGTTTGCCAGTTGGGCTTTTACTATCAGCAGGGTATAAAAATATCCCTCCTTTAAGCAAATTTCTATGAAAATCAGATACAAGTGAGCCAATATACCTCGATTTATAACTTCTATCTTTCATATTTTTTAAATATTCGATATATTTTATAATTCTCTTATCCCATCTATTTGCATATGCTTCATTTACACTATAAATACTACCCACACTTGGTATTTTCATATCAGGGTGAGATAAAATAAACTCTCCTATAGATGGGTCTAATGTGAAACCATTTACACCATTACCAGTAGTATAGACAAACATAGTACTTGCTCCATAAACAACATAGCCAGAAGACACCAGATTTTTACCAGGTTGTAAAAAATCTTCTTCACTACAACCTTTTTTATCTGCATTAAGTTTTCTATATATACCAAATATTGTACCTATACTAATATTAACCTCTATATTGCTTGAGCCATCAAGAGGGTCAAATACTGCCAAATACTTACCCTCAGGATGTTTTGTTGGTATGTTTATAATTTTATCTGATTCTTCAGAAGCCATACCTGCTAATTTCCCTATATGATCAAGTGCATGTATTAGATTTTTATGTGCAAAAAGATCTAACTTTTGTTGTCTCTCGCCATAAATATTCTTAGAATTAACATCCCCTATAATATCTGTTATGCCAGCTTTAGAAACCTCTCTCGTGATTAGTTTAGCCGCTAGGGCAATCTGCTCTAAGATCAATGAGAAATCACCTGAAGCACTAGGGTATTTCCTTTGTTCTTGTATTATAAATCTACTTAGATTTGTAACACCATCTTGCATATAAATATCCTCACTTAAAATATATATTTAAATAAATATTAGTTAATTAACAAATATCTATAAAAATTCTATATCGCATAAATTCAGATTGATATTATACGCAGTAGCAATTTTTTCATTAATTTTTAGCTTTATATCTTTACTATACTTTCTTAAATACTTGAGCATATACTCTAAATGAGATTTATTAATATTATCATAGTCTATATGTAGTACCACGTAGGCATCACTCTTGATTAATAGTTTTTTCACCCTTTTGCATAACTTACTAATCAATCTTTTCTCCACCTGCGACTTCAATAAGAGAGTGATAACTACGTATCTTTCCTTAATCTTTATAGCCTCTATATCAAAAAAACCTTTTTTAATATAGTGAGAAGTCCTCGATTTTATCTTATTAATTCCCTCTACAATTTGTTTCCAGTTATATTTTTTAATAAAATTATTCATTGCATAGTCTTTCATTGTTATTCCAGCTACCCAATCACTACAAACTAAGACAAAATAAGCGGGATTAATCCTTAAAAGGGACATAAGAAAATAGTAAATCCTAACCGGTCCACCTTTAATAATTCCTTTAAAAAGCACATTAAAAGCTAACCTGAAACTAATATTACCTTTGGGAATATTGTTCTTTTTAAAATATTTAAATTTATTAATTATCTTTAAATAGATATCTCTATCCCTATATAATTTTAGGTAGAGATTTTTATATCCATCAATCATTTCTCCATATTCCATGTTCTTAGGCAATACATTAGTTTCAAGTTGTGTATTCTCATTTATATCTACATTTTTTATAATTCTACCTTCTTTATATAATCTCTCATATAGAGGAGTCTTAGGTGGTGCATATAGAAGGCCTACCATTGCAACCTGTATACCACTTTTAATTATAAAATTATACATATCTTTAAATACTGTTATTCTATCATTATCAAAACCTACTATAAACCCACCAAAAACCTCTATACCATAGGAATAAATTTTTCTAATCGCATCCAATACATTGATCTTCATGTTCTGATATTTACCGGCTTGTTTTAGGGAAGTCTCATCTAATGATTCAATACCTATAAATAACCAACCAAAATTTGCATCTCTAAACAACTTTAATAAATCATCATCTTTAACAATATTTAATGAAACCTCTGTGCCAAAGGTAAATTTTACCTTTTTATCTTTGTTATATTCTATTAAAAATTTTAATAATTCCTTTGCTTTTGCTTTGTTACCTATAAAATTATCATCTACAAAAAAAACATTTGTCACACCCTGTTCTCTTAAGGCTTCTAATTCCTCTTTTACCTGATTTAGGTTTTTAGTCCTTGGTTTCCTACCAAACATAACAATTATATCGCAAAAATCACAATTAAAAGGGCATCCTCTTGAAAATTGCATAGTAGCGGTTCTATACCTATCCATCTTCAATAGATCAAAGCGTGGCACTGGTACATCATCTAGATCTACATTAGATGTGCTCTTATAAAGCTTTTTCCATCTATTATCCTCAAAATCTTCGCAAAACTCCTTCCATATATATTCAGCTTCCCCAGAGATTACAACATCAGCTAAATTTTCAAAAAATTCTGGACATAAAGAAGCAGCACAGCCCCCAACTATAACAAAATAACCCTTATTTTTATAATAATTAATTAAAGTTTTCTGCCTCTCATATTGCACGAGCATACCTGTAATACCTATAATATCAGCATCTGTATCTACTGGTACAGATTCAATATTTTCATCAATGATTTCAACTTCCCAATCCTTTGGCATTAAAGCAGCAACAGTAGCCAATCCTAATGGTGGATTAACCGCCTTTACTCTTGGCAATATATTATCTACTGCATACTTAAAACTCCAGAAAGAATCGGGAAATTTTGGATTAATTAATAAGATCTTCATAGAAAGATTATAATGTATGTAATATTATAGTCAATAGCATATTCCACAATTATAATAATAACTTATCTATAAATAAATATTGTGAAATAAAGATTGTGATAAGAAGTAGTTAATATTTTATATTCAGAGTTGTGATAATTTATTTTTATATATTTCATAGTCTTTATTAGTATATAACACAAAACGGATCTCTTTTACATAATTTAACTGTGGTATAATCTTTAATATTGTATCAAAAGTAACCTCTACAGCCTCTTTAATAGGATAGCCAAAGGCCCCAGTAGATATAGCTGGAAAAGCAATTGAAGATATCTTATAATCTTCAACAATCTTTAAGGCATTTTTATAGCAATCTGCTAGTAATTTATCCTCAGGTTTATCTTCACCATACACAGGACCAAGACAGTGGATAACATATTTGTTAGGCAAATTGCATCCACTTGTAATGACAGCCTCACCTGGTTTAATAGGAGCCAAGGGCTCACACTCTTTCTCTAATTCTGGACCAGCTGCCCTATGAATTGCACCTGCAACACCTCCACCAGGTTTTAACCACGCATTTGCTGCATTTGCAACAGCTTCAACGTCCCTCTGATTTGCAATATCTCCTTGAACACATTTTAGCTTTACACCATTAATTATTTTCTCCATATTTACACCCCTTTTTTGTAAATATTGGACTATTATTAATATTATAGATCAAATAAATAAAAATTTAAATATTTTTAGGTAGCAAATTAATATAATATATACTTAATATTAGCAATAAATAAATGTAAAGATTATCTACAATCTTACTTCAACAGGTTCACTAATCCAAGTTCCATGAAGGTTGCAATGTTCTATTGCCTCTAATCTTGCAGAATTTTGCAGTTTTATTCTAAAGGTTGCCTCAGAAGGTGTAATGCCCCCAATAATATGCTTTACATGGGCAATATCTTCACCGTCAACAAGTAGTTTTATATCTGTTATCCAATGTTCTTGTGTAGAAGGATGTTCATTTATAAATCCCACCTTTACCACAACATCAAACCATTCATCTGCAATTATTCTTGAAGGAATAATTATCTTTGGCACATGCCCTTGTTCTAACGAGCTAGGATTGTCTTTATTTTCCAATCTATTAATATTGTCATTTCTAGCTTGGCCGGCAGATGCATTTTTTAAAAATATACTTTCTGTTAAACCAAATGCTGCCACTAAAGCTAATGAACTTTTTAAGAAATCTCTTCTTTCCATTATAACCCCCTTAAAAATATTTTATTAAATTAACCAATTTATTTTTAGTTCTTTAAAATTATTATAATTTTACTAGTAGAATTGTCAATCAAAATAATAAGTTAAAATGTAAAATTTTTTTAAAATAAAAATTCCTTGTATTATACGATAGCTATTAAATCAATATATTAATAAATAGAGATTATTTTATCGTTTTGATTATTCTCTCGAATATATGTTAATAATTATTATAGTAATTTAAATCGGGGCGAGAGGATTTGAACCTCCGACTCCTGGTTCCCAAGACCAGTGCGCTACCAAGCTGCGCTACGCCCCGATAAAAAATAGAAAATAAACTATATATCGCTTTTTGTCAATTTAAATCTTAAAAATTTCTACAGAGGCCTTCAATTCATTTGCTAACTTTGAAAGCTGTTCCACTGCTAAAGCAGTCTCTTCACTAGCACCTGCATTCTCTTTTATTATTTTTGAGATATTTTCCATATTCTCAGTAACCATATTAATAGCCTTTGCTTGTTCTTCAGCTGCATTTGCTATTTGGTTAATATCTTTTGCAATATCTTCAAATTTAACTTTTATATCATTTAATGCAACCTCTGCTTCATCTGATCTCTTCAAACCCTCATTAACTTGCTCTACACCAGATCTCATCTCTTTAACAATATCTTCTATATTATTTTGTATATCCGTAATTGTAGAAGAGATTTCCTTAGTTGAATTAACAGTTCTCTCAGCTAATTTTCTGACCTCTTCAGCTACAACAGCAAAACCACGTCCTGCTTCCCCTGCCCTAGCAGCCTCAATAGCAGCATTTAGAGCAAGCAAGTTTGTTTGATCAGCTATATCATTAATAATTTGGATAATACTGCCTACCTTTGAACTTCTCTCACCTAATCTATTAACGGTATTGGCAGCTCTTTCAACAGCTTCTGCAATCATTCTCATCATTTCTTTTGTCTCTGTAACAACTGAATGGCCTTTTAACACTGATTCTTTTGCATCTGACGAGCTATCAGAAACATTCTTTGCAGAATTTGCTACTTCAGATACTGTTGTGTTAATTTCCTCTACAGCTGATACTGCATTTTCAGATTCCTCAGATTGCTCTTTAGCACCCTCTGATAAAGATTCAGCAGATGAAGAAAGTTCTGTAGCTGTAGAGGATAAATCTTGTATAGAATTATAAACTGATTCAATTATTTTTTTAACACTATTTACCATAGTATTGACATGTGAGACAACCTCCCCTATCTCATCATTTCTTTCTACATCTAATTGAACAGTAAAATCACCTTTAGCCAGCCTCATCATTGCTTCATTAACATTATTTAATCTATTAAATATCAATCTTTTAAAAAGAAAATTTATAACAATGATTACTATAAATATAATAATAAGTGATGATGAAAAACCTCTTAAAAAAAGAAGAAATGAGCCTGCCTCAACTAAGTTAGTTGGAATTAATATCTCAAAAGCCCCGTGCACCTCTCCTGCTTTCCATCCCTCCATTTTTGTACCTGTTGGATCAAGCCCTTTATTATTACCCCAATATTTTTCTGATAATGAGGGATCTCCGTGACAGTATTCACACTCTTTTGTTAGTCTAATTGCTTTATAATATCTGATAAAATTATTCTCCCTATCCATTAAGACATATTCAGGTGTCCCACCTTTACCCGTATCTTTTTCTTTTAAATATTTTAATGCTTTTAAATCAAATTCATCTGGTTTATTATCAGGGTTTCTTGGATTTATCTTGGGTACTTTAAAATTTAAATTTAGTTCCTCTGCTTTATTCCTGACAACTTCTATTGAATTAATAATAGGTACTACAGATAAAAACTTATCTACATCCTTTCTCAATTCATCTAAATCATAGATATCACTATTAAACTTTTCAGCGTAATTCTCCCTAACGCTCTCTGCTAATACTATTATATTTCTTGCCCTTTTAACCTCACTTTCTTTTCTCTCATTCCACCGCTTATATGATTCATATAAAAATACAATGAAAAAAGTAGTAATTAAAATAATAGAAATTAATATAATAGTTAATGAGCGAAGCTTCATATTCTTTTTCATTTAAGGTCCTCTTATTATAATTATTTAAAAATAATTAAATTATTTTGTTTAAATTATTATATTTAA
This sequence comes from Deferribacterota bacterium, assembly GCA_034189185.1. Taxonomy (NCBI): domain Bacteria; kingdom Pseudomonadati; phylum Deferribacterota; species Deferribacterota bacterium. Next base: position 1,461 of record JAXHVM010000044.1, on the reverse strand, counting down.
ATTTATTTAGTTAACAATAAAAATTTTTTAATTTTATCCCTCAATAAGGCCGCTGATTTTGGATTATCTCCAAATGTTGAAGTTGCGATTAAAAAATCATGACTTCTATAAACAGCGGGCATAAAAAAATCTGAATATTTTTTATCACTCGCATCTAAAACAAATATCTTTTTTCCTTTGCAGAGCAAAGCTATTTCTCTATTTAGTTCTTTATCGTTTGTACAAGCAAATACAAAACTTACATTTTTATTAATATCAGAGTTCTCAAATTTTTTATATTTTATACCTATAGAGCCTTCATTATACAGGTCTTTTAATTTTGCTGTTACTTTTGGTGAGACTACTAAAATATTTGAAAACCTATAGAGTCTTATAATCTTTTTTTCGGCTACCTTCCCGCCACCAATAAACAAAAGCATCTTATCTTCTAAATTAAATATAAAAGGAAAATATTTATCCATAAAACAACCCTAAATATAAAAAGCATATTAATAATATAAAAATTAATGAATAGGAGCTGTATCTAAGCAGTTTAATAGCATCTAATATTAGCGATTCATTTAGGTTGTTGTCTTTACCACTACCAATATAGGGTTTATACTTAATATTTCCAAAATAATAAGTAGACCCACCTAATTTTATATCTAGAGCACCTGCAAAGGCTGACATTGGATGTGCTGCATTTAAGCTTTCATGATTTTTTCTAAAAATATAAAATGATTTAATTATCTCAAATTGCCTTTTATTTACAACCATTGAACCTAATAATATAAATATAATAGATATTCTAGCAGGAATATAATTAATATAATCATCAATTTTTGCTGCAAAAAAACCAAAATCCTTATATCTCTCATTCTTATATCCTACCATTGAATCCATTGTATTAATAGTTTTATATAGTATAGCTCCAAATACACCAAAAAACACCCCATATATTATAGGTGATAATACTGCATCTACAAAATTTTCTGAAACTGACTCAACTGTAGAGGTTATAATCTTATCCCTATCCATCATATCTACATCACGGCTAACTATATGAGATAAATTTTTCTTTCCCTGTTTAATATCATTTATTTTTAATGAGTTATATATTTTCATAGCATGTAATGAAAGAGATTTTATACTTATGGAACTAAATACAATGTAAACACAAAAAAGGTTATTTAGATATACATGTATAAGCTTTAAAATATTTAAAATTATAAGTAGCAATATAATAACTGTAAAAATTGTACTAATAGATAATAAGAGGCCCCCTATTTTCTTATTATTTAGTTTGTAAAACCTATTTTCATAGTATTTTATAATTTTGCCAATTATAACAACTGGATGAATCTTTGATGGTGGCTCCCCTATTATTAAATCAAGAACAATTGCAATTAATAATATATATAAATTATTTAATAAATGATTTAATAAAATTGATATCACAATTTTTTTCTACAATTTCAGATA
>JAXHVM010000043.1 GCA_034189185.1 Deferribacterota bacterium | reverse complement strand
TGTCTGAGCCGTCATAGGGGTAGTCATTTAGAATAATGAGCACCTTTTTGGTATTGCTTGCCTCTTCCTTGCTATAAAGGAAAGGTTGAAAAAATAAGGTTAATAGTAAAATTACAATTAATTTCTTTTTCATATTGCCTCCTTTCTTATTAATTTAATTTTTATTATTATTGGTTAACTTTCTAATTTGTAAATATTTAAATTGAGGCGTTTTTTTATAAATAATGTGTAATATAAAAAAATATAGAATTAATACAAATATTGTTGATATTGCTGTTAATAAATCGTTAATTTGAAATTTTTTCATAAAAAGGGCAGTAATTAATACTATTACTATTGGTAACATATAAATTAAAAAAGTTGATTTAAAAAGTTTATTTGAGCTTGTTTCAACCTCTATTATATCCCCAGGTTGCAGATCAAAGTTTTTATTAATATCAATGATCTTAATATTGCTATTTTCATCTAATGGATTACACATTGATTTGCTTGGGCAGTTTTTACATATATTATAATTGTCAATTTCAATTAATGCTTTTTCCTCATTTATGATCTCAATAATTTTAGCTCTATGTGTTAATTTCTTTGACATATATATGCCTTGCTAGATATTTATCTATTGCAAATAGTGTGTTCGATAATCTAAATACTATGAGTGGTTTAGTTTTTACTATTGCAATTTCTATTCCAGGTAATAAACCAAGGGAACATATCTTTTTAAAATTATTTTCATTATTAGCATCTATTGCGTCTATAATATAGATTTTATTAGTCTTACATTCATTTAAGGTCATTATTGTTTTATCATTATATAATTAATGAGAGTACCCAATTAACGATTATTCCGCCCAGAAAAGCGGTTGGTATAACTGTAATAAATATAAAAATTGCTGTTTTTAGCCCTCTTTCTTTTATTGTTACCAAAAATTGAGCTATACATGGCACAAAGAGGGTCAATATAACACAAGATACCACAATTTGTTTCAGTGTAAGTAGATCTTTTATGTCATATAAGCCTGCTATGCCAAAGTCTCTTCTAAAAAATCCGTATAGAAGTACTTCACCTATTTTCGGGGGTAGGCCTGCTAACATTGCAGGATAAGATAAAATATAAGTGAAAAAATCAAATATATGGGCAATTTTACCAATCCATATAAGGAGGCTTGCAAGGATAAACAAAGGTAGAACCTCTAAAAAATACCATTTTAACCTATCATAGGTCTTTAAAAGTATATTTTTAATGTGGGGTATCCTAATTGGTGGAACTTCCATAAAAAAAGTTGGCAATTCTCCTTTAGTATATTTATTTAGAATACTGCCTGAAATAACTAGTATTATAAGTATTGTTAAACCCCAAATTGAAAGTGCTAATGATGAATCTCCTAAGATAGCAAGAATTACACCAATTTGAGCAGAGCATGGTATAGTTAGGGCTAGTAAAAAAGTTACAATATATCTCTCTCTAATAGTTTCTAATGTTCTTGTTACAACTACTGCCATAGTGCCACAACCTAAACCTAATACTAACGGAATAACAGATCTACCAGATAAACCAATTTTTTTGAATAAACCATCAAGCATCATTGACAATCTAACTAAATATCCAGAATCCTCTAAAATTGAGAAAAATATGAAGAATATTGCCACAATGGGTAGAACTATAGCTATTGCATATCTTATAGCTAATGTAAATATACCGTATTCACCAGCAAAAAGCTTGGTAATCTGATTATCACCTATAAAGTTTAGAAAGAAATTGTTAATGTATATGTTTATATTATCTTCATAGAAGCCTTCAATCCTATCAACTAGGAAACCTGCCCCAAATTGGCCTACAAATTTATAAAGCCCAATATATATGATTAATATTGCCAATAGGATGCCAAAGAAAGGATTGAGTGTTATGTAGTCTATAAAGTTGTTTATTCTATTTTTCTTTTTTTCTTTAACTGTTAAATGTTCCTTAAGTAGTTTATTTGCATATTCAAATCTTGTGTGTTCTATAATAATTCTCACATTAGCCGTCTGCAAGTTGTTTAATATATTAATTATCTCAGCATAATGTATCTCATTTTTTATCAGGTTTTTTGCATAACGATCTCCCTCTAATAGTAAAAGTGATAGTGCTCTCTTTGATATTGGATATTCATTTTGTAACAAACTTTTTATTTTACTAATATTTATTTCTACATCCTTTGGATATTTAAGGCTTAGGGTGGGGAATTTATATCTTTTTTCTGCGACACTTATGATTCTTGCTCTTAAATTTTTTATACCATATTTATTAATTCCAATTGTTTCAACTACAGGTATACCTAAATCATGTTCTAGATGTGAAACCTGAAGGTCCATATTATTTTTTTTAAATTCATCAATCATATTTAGTACTAATATAACAGGCAATTTTGCTTCAATAAGCTGTAGTGTTAATGGTAGTAAGCGGTCTATATTTTTTGCATCTATAACGTGAACTATAACATCAGCAGAGCTTTCAAATATTAGTTTTTTTGCGACATTCTCTTCTTCAGTAATAGTTATAAGATTATATAGCCCAGGGGTGTCAATAAGTGTAAGTTCATGATGCTCACCAACAGAAATCTTGCCATATGAATAGTCTACTGTTGTTCCTGGATAATTAGATACATTTGCATATTTATTTGTTAGGTTGTAAAAAATTGTGCTTTTACCAACATTCGGTGTTCCAACTAGGAGAACTTTATAATCTCTTTTACCTGTCATTTATAATTATTTAAATTTATACAAATCTACTCTCTATTACATTAATATTTTTTTAATTAAAGTAAATATGAAATTTGTTTTATATAGCTTGAATAAATTTTATTTATTATTAGAATGATGATATATGTTGGATATTAAGGATTATAGAAAGGTTTTAAGTATAATACGAGATGATAAGCCTCTAATACATAGCATTACAAATATTGTTGTAGCAAATATTACGGCAAATTTTGCTTTAGCACTAGGGGCCTCACCTATAATGGCTAGCTATGTGGGTGAAATTAGAGAGATTGTTACTATGGCCGATGTTTTGCTATTAAATATTGGTACAATTACAAAAGAACAATTTGAATCAATGAAAGTTGCCGCAAAGACTGCAAAATTAAATCATAAAAGGGTTGTGTTAGATCCTGTGGGTGTTGGTGTTTCAAAATTTAGATCCTATGTCACTCAATATTTTTTGGAAGAAGGATTAATTGATATAGTTAAAGGTAATTATTCTGAAATTTTAAAGATTGCAGGTGAAAGAATACAACAACGAGGTGTTGACAGTTGTGAACATGAAAGATCCAGGGTAGAGGAGGCTTTAGCCTATATCTCTAGGAAACATAATATCGTTGTGGCAGCAACAGGGGATATTGACTTTATCACCGATGGAGAAAACTATGAAAAGCTTGTTGGTGGAAATATTTTGTTAACGAAAATTACAGGGTCGGGTTGCATGGCAGCTATGTCAGTTGCAATCTTTTTAAGCAGGTGCCAACCATTTAAATCAGCAGTGTACGGGTTATATACAATTAAAACTGTCTCAAGTAGAATAGATGCAGATGGGCCTACTGAATTCTATACTAAATTTATAGATAGTATTTATAATTTATAAATTATATTTTAAAAAATTCCCTAAATAAAGCAAGTTCTTCCTTTTTATTATTTTCAACTAGAAAACCTGTAATAAAGGCTGGTGAAACATCTTCTAAATATGTTAATAGTTTTCCTGTGATTGACCAGTAGTGCTTTTGTTCTTTATTATATCTTATATTTAGCTCATTATAGGATAGATAAATTATATCTTTATATTTTTTCACTTTGTAGTCAAAATCTACGAGTATATCAATTTTATCATCTTTTTTGCTGCCATATATGTTGAAGGTGTATATTAGAGGATAGTATTGATGTTTAGGTAGTGTGAGAAAAGTGCATACTTTATAATCTGAGTTTTTAATTGAGGTATATAAAAGAGTTGATATTCTATGGGTTAAAAGCCTGTTTAACCCTATTAAATAGAGAGTATAATTCATTTTATTGCACCATAGGGGCATAATATTTTACATACCTTGCAGCCTACACAAAGGGATTCATCTATATTAACTGTATTATCCTCTATAAAAAGAGCTGGACAATGGGTTTTTGCAATACATTCTGGATATTTGCCCTTGTTTATACAAAGGCATTTTTTTCTCGTTACCTTAAGAGGTTTTTTCTTTAGTATGTTATTACAACTATAATCAAAAATATTTATCTCTTTATCTATTTTAGCATAATTTTTTTTATGCTTAATATCCATATTGTTTAAAAATATTATATTTTCACAGTTTAGTTCACTTTCGATTTCTGTTAAATTGCCAATGAAGAGTGAATGTTTATTATTTTTAATGCCTATAAAGTCAAATAGGGTGCATTTTTTTATTGAAAAAATATCTTTAATATCACCACAATCAATACTTGTATAGATTTCATCATATTGTAATTTTTTATTATTGTGAAGTATAAGAAAGGGACATCCCGGGCAGAGTATATTATCTAATTTGAATTTAAAATCTGGTTGTCTATATTTATCTTCTTCTAAGAAAACTTTAGATGAAAAATTGTAGTCTTTTTCATCATTTTCTCTTAATTGCGGAATATAATAAATGATATTATTATGTTTTTTCTTTAAGTTTTTAAAATCATCTTCTATGTCAATTAATCTATTTTTTAGTGATAAAATATCTATCCCATTTGTTTTATTTATTGTTGGTTTTATATATTCAAAGTTATAATCTATTGAAATGTTATTTTTGTTAAAGTTAGTTTTTATCTTCTGTGGAATAACTATATTTATTGGTAGCTTATAACTTCTAGATTTATATAAAGAAAACATTAGGGCATTCTCTAATTCATCTACCGAATTAATAATAATAGTTGGTATACTAATAAATGTTGCACTTAGTGTTATTAATATAAAGGAATTTTCTATTGTATAATCTATTAATGGTATATTAGGGGTGTTAAATAAAAATGCTAGTATATTATTCCCTCCAGTTGAGGCATTTTTCAATATAAGCATTGCTTTATTTGCGGGTAAGCCACTAAAAGTTACTTTGCCATTATAAAAGGGAAAATTATGTTCTTTATATATTATATTAAACTTGAATTTTGACTCAAATTCAACTAATAAGGACTCGAGAATTTCCATAGGGAGATTTTACAATTTGATTGAATAATTTGCAATGTAATTTAGATATTCTCTTTTTAATTGCAATTATTTAAATGATATGTTTAAATAGTTATTAAATTGGTAGGTTGAATATGGGTTATTTAGTTAATAATTATAATAGGTTTCCTTTTACCTTTGTGAGAGGAGATGGTTGTTATCTATATGATAGTTCTGGGGATAAATACCTAGATTTCACCTCTGGTATATCTGTTGTTAATTTAGGGCATTCTAATAGGGATTTAGCCAACATTATATGTGAGCAGTCAAAAAAGCTGATACATACTTCAAATTTGTTTTTAAATAAAGAACAAGAAGAGCTGGCAGGTTTATTATTTAAACATACTAATGAGGGCTTGGCCTTTTTTTGTAATTCAGGTGCTGAAGCAAATGAGGCAGCAATAAAATTAGCAAGAATATATGGCAATAGAAAGTATGACGGATTAAGATATAAAATTATTACAATGGAAAACTCATTCCATGGTAGAAGTTATGCTACTCTCTCTGCTACAGGTCAAAAGAAAATATGGGATGGATTTGAGCCTATTGCCAATTTTTTTTATCATATTCCTTTTAATGATTTTGATGCTTTTTATGAGGCAACTAAAAAGAATGATGTTGTTGCAGTGATGTTAGAGCTTATCCAGGGTGAGGGAGGGGTTGTTGAGGCAAATAAAGGCTATATTGAGAGACTTGTCAATTATTGTAATAAAGAGGATATAATAGTAATCATTGATGAGGTTCAAACAGGTATTGGCAGAACTGGTGAATTTATTTGTTCAAATTATTATAATATTAAACCCGACATAATTACCTTAGCTAAGTCTTTAGGCAACGGATTGCCAATAGGTGCTATGATAGCAAAAAAAGAGTATGCCGATTATTTCAAACCAGGTTCCCATGGAAGCACTTTTGGTGGTAACCACTTAGTTTGTAAAGTTGCCTCTGAGGTTGTAAAAAAAGTATCAAAGGATACCTTTTTAGCAGATGTTAGAATGAAAGGGGTTTATTTAAAGCGGGGATTAGAGAAGCTATTCTCTAAATATGGTGCCATTAGAGGAATGGGATTTATGTTAGGTGTCTATTTAAATGATATAAATGCTAATGAGTTAGCAAGTACTTGCATGTCAAAGGGATTATTATTAATTCCAACAAGTGGAAATACAATTCGAATATATCCACCCTTAAATGTTTGCAATGATGACATTGATAAGGCTTTAGATATTTTAGATAAATCTTTGAGAGGGTTTATATGAAAAATTCTTTTTTAACATTGGCAGATTTTAGTAAGGATGAGCTAATGGAGATAATTAATATAGCTATTATGCTAAAGGAGATGAGGAGAAAGAAGGTATTTAAAAAGTATTTAGAAAATGTTAAAGGGGCTTTTATATTCGAGAAACCCTCTACAAGAACTAGGATTTCTTTTGAGACAGGTCTTGTAGAGATGGGCGCCTATCCAATGATCCTAAGTAAAAATGATTTGCAGTTATCCCGCGGAGAGAGCATAAAAGATACAGCTAAAATTATTTCACTTTTTACTGACTTGCTAGTTATAAGAACATCCTCACATAAAAATGTCGAGGAGTTTGCAAAATATGCAGATATACCAGTAATAAATGCATTAACAGATAAATACCATCCGTGTCAAGTGCTAGCCGATATGCTAACAATTTATGAGATTTTTAATACCTTTGAGGGTTTGAAGATAGCCTATATTGGAGATGGCAATAATATTGCGAATTCTTTAGCAATCGCTTGTGCTATCTTTGGTTTATCCTTTTCTATAGCTACGCCTAAAGGTTATGAAGTTAGTAGAGATATTGTTAAGAAGGCTAAAGCTATTTCCAAAGATTTTAAATTATTTGAGACAAATAAACCTGCTGAGGCAGTAATTGATGCGGATATAGTTTATACTGATGTTTGGATAAGTATGGGCGATGAAGATAAACGTGAAAAAAGAATGCTTGATTTTAAGAGGTTCACTGTTAATAAAGAATTAATGGAGAAAACTGGTAAAAATAGTTATTTTATGCACTGTTTGCCAGCACATATAGGATTAGAAGTTGAGAGAGATGTTTTATATAGTGACAGGTCCTTAATTTATAGACAATCGGAAAATAGGTTGCATATACAAAAGGCATTAGTGTTAAAATTATTGCAAATAAATGTAGGAGGGGAAGATGATGGATGATAAAAGGGTGGTACTTGCCTATTCAGGCGGGTTAGATACCTCTGTTATTCTAAAATGGTTAACATTAAGGGGTTATGAGGTTATAGCATTTGTAGCTGATTTAGGGCAGAATGAAGATTTAAGTAAGCTTGAAGATAAGGCCTATTCAAGCGGGGCAACTAAATTTTACAAAGTAGATTTAAAAGATGAGTTTGTGAAGGATTTTGTATATGCTGCAATTAAATTTAATGCAAGGTATGAGGATAGGTACTTATTGGGTACTGCACTTGCAAGGCCTGTAATTGCTAAAGGGTTGGTAGAGGTAGCAAAAAAGGAAGATGCAAAATATGTTGCCCATGGGGCAACAGGGAAGGGTAATGATCAGGTTAGATTTGAACTATCAGTTGCAGCTCTTGCACCAGAATTGAGAGTAATAGCACCGTGGAGGGATCCTGAATTCTACAATAATATAAGAGGTAGAAAAGAGGCTATTGAGTTTGCAGAAAAACATAATATTCCAATAAAGGCAACAATTGAATCACCCTGGAGTACTGATGAAAATATTATGCATATAAGCTATGAGGCGGGTATTTTAGAGGATCCTAATAAAATTCCCCCAAAGAATATGTTTAGGTCTACTGTTGACCCAAAAGATGCTCCAGATAAACCAGAAGAGGTCAAAATAAGTTTTAATAAAGGTGAAGCAATTAAGTTAGATGGTATTGAGTATAAACCTTTTGAACTCCTTGATAAATTAAATAAGATTGCTGGCAGAAATGGCGTTGGCAGGATTGATATAGTTGAATCAAGATATGTGGGGATGAAATCTAGGGGTGTGTATGAGACTCCTGGTGGCACAGCACTTATGGTGTCACATAGAGAATTAGAGTCCTTAACTTTGGATGGGGGGCTAATAAATTTGAAAGATATTCTAATGCCACGCTTTGCTTCTCTTGTATATAATGGTTATTGGTTTTCACCTGAGGTTGAGTCCTTGATTGCCTTTGTCAATGAATCCCAAAAGTATGTAACTGGTGATATAAAATTAGAATTTTATAAGGGTAATATTAATATAATTGGCAGGGAGTCACCATATAGTTTATATAGTCAAAAAATTGCTTCTATGGATTATGACAGTGGAGTATATGATCAAGGAGATGCAACTGGATTTATTAACTTACATTCTATCCCTTTGAGAAGGAATGCTATGAGAAAAAAAGGATTATAATGTTATTTCAGGATATAATTTTAAATTTACTTAGCTTTTGGTCTAAAAATGGTTGCCTTGTTTGGCAACCCTATGATATTGAGGTTGGAGCGGGCACTTTTAATCCCGCAACCTTTTTAAGATGTTTGGGAGAAAAAAAATGGAATGTTGTATATGTTGAGCCCTCTAGAAGACCTACTGATGGAAGATACGGTGAAAATCCCAATAGATTGCAACACTACTATCAATTGCAAGTTATTATAAAACCCACAACCCCTAATGTAAGAGATCTCTATATTAATAGTTTAGAAATTTTAGGTATTAATTCTAATGAACATGATATCAGATTTGTAGAAGACGATTGGGAATCTCCTACATTAGGAGCGTGGGGGCTTGGTTGGGAGGTTTGGCTTGATGGGATGGAGATTACACAATTTACCTATTTTCAACAGGTTGGGGGTCTTGATTTAGATGTTATTTCCTGCGAAATAACCTATGGGCTTGAGAGGATAGGAATGTATTTACAAGGGGTAGACTCTGTTTTTGATTTAAAGTGGGACAATACCTATACTTATGGTGATGTTTATTATCAAAATGAGGTACAATTTTCAAAATATAATTTTGAGGTAGCCGACGTAAATATGCTGACCCAGCTCTTTAAGATATATGAAGATGAGTGCAAGAGGCTATGTGATTATAACCTAGTTTTGCCTGCCTATGACTATTGCCTAAAGTGTAGTCATACTTTTAATTTGCTTGATGCAAGGGGGGCAATATCTGTAGCTGAAAGGGTAAACTACATTGCCCGTGTCAGAAATTTGGCCAAGGAATGTGCAACAAAATTTAAAGAGTTAGAAGTTAGTTAATAATGTATTGCTATTTATTTAACATTTTCTATTATATGACGATATAATTGGAGTAGGTTAAACAATATCCATGTTATAGAGAGGTGGATTATGGCTGAAAATATTAATGTTATAAATAAATTTGGTGCAATATTACAAAATTTTATTAATAGAAGAAATGATATAGTCATAAGAAAGATATATGAGATAAATGATAAAGAAAGCTTTTCTATTTTACTTCATAGGTTGTCAAAGGTCCCCTGCTTAAAAAAGGCTAGTTGCGTAAATCAGAGTGATATTGATAAATTAAAAGAATTAATAGATGAAGATTTTAAAAAAACAAAGATAGAACTTCTCGTTAGGGCCTATGAGATATATTTAGATAAAAATTTTATTTTAGAATAGATATTTATATTATTTAATATAAATATAGGTGTATGTTTATGGATGAAGATATTTTCTATGAGATTTTTAATAATAGCCAGGAAGCTATTTTAGTATTAGATAATAATAAGAATATTATAGCAGTAAATAATACTTTTAGTAATCTAACTAATTATGGTAGGGATGAATTGATCAATAGAAGTATTTTTGATATTGAATTATTTGGTTCTTTTAGTCAAATATTAAAAAATGCTTGGGATGATAAGAAGAATGATGGGTATTGGGAAGGTGAATTGTTGTTAAACAAGAAGTTAGGTATATCCATACCTGTATGGGCAGAATTTAAAAAAACAACTAAAGAAAAAAATATATTATATATAATAACTGCTTTAGATATTTCTCATAAGAAGATGCTAGAGAATTCTTTGGACTTTTTAAGGAATTACGATGCTCTAACTGGGCTACCCAATAAGAATCTTTTAGATGATAGATTAAAGCAATCTATAGCAACTGCAAAAAGGATGAAGTTAAAGGTAGGTGTTCTATACATAGATATTGATAATTTTAAGCTTATAAATGACAATTTTGGCTATCCTGGTGGCGATATTTTGATTCAAAAATTTATAAAGAGATTACTTCCTGTAGTAAGGGAAACTGATACCCTTTCAAGAATTTCCTCAGATAATTTTGTTTTAATTTGCTTTGGTATCAAATCAGACAAAGAAATTCTAATTATTATCAATAGATTAAGAGAAGCGCTTAGAGATCCCTTTTATATTTATAATAATAGAATAACCATTACAATTAGCGTTGGAGCATGTTTATATCCAGATGATACAGAGGATCCATTAAAACTTATTAATTTAGCAGAATCTGCTTTAGAGAGTGCAAAAGAAATGGGTAGGAATACTTATTTACTATATAATACTAAAGATACAGTAAACATTGAGGAAAATTTTGCTATTTTATCGAGGCTTGGCGAAGCTTCTAAAAGGGATGAATTTGTACTCTATTATCAACCAAAGGTTTCTCTAAAAAGTGATAAGATTGTTGGTGCAGAGGCATTAATAAGATGGAATCATCCCACCCTTGGTCTCGTTTCTCCAATGAGATTTATCCCTTTAGCTGAAACTTATGGATATATTAAAGAAGTTGGCGAATGGGTTGTTAATAAAGTGTGTATGCAGTTATTATATTGGTCAAAAAAAGGGATTAATATTGAAAATATTTCAATAAATATTTCTCCTCTGCAGTTTAACGATAAAAACCTTCGATTATTTTTAGAAGAAGTAATTAATAAATATAATATAGAGCCTAAGAGATTGGAGTTGGAGCTAACTGAATCTATGATAATGAAAGATTTTAATATTAGTTTAGGGATTATGGAAGAACTAAAAAAACTGAATATCCTTTTATCGCTAGATGATTTTGGAACAGGTTATTCTAGTTTAAGCTATTTATCAAAACTACCTATAGATATTATAAAAATAGATAGATCCTTTGTTATGCGTTTAAAAGAAAATGAATACAATAGAAAGATAATAAATATGATTGTGCAGTTGACTAAAAGCTTGGATATTAAGGTTATTGCAGAGGGTGTTGAGACAAAAGAGCAGTATGATATTCTTAAGAGCTTGGGATGTGATGAATATCAAGGGTATTACTATTCAAAACCTATAACTTGTGATGATTTTGAACATTTATGGAACAATAATTTAAAATAAGTAATCCAATTAATTATTATAAATCTTGACAATCGCAGCAGTTAGAGGAACAACTGGAGCAATCTCTATTTAGATAAATATTCAACCACTCATTAAAGGAATTATTAACCCAGTTTCTGTCTAAGTCTGTTAGTTTATTAAAAGCTATCTCTTCTTCTTTCCTAAGATTATCTAATTTTGCCTCTAGATGAGTATCATTATATATCTCTGGATAATCTGAGATTAATATTAAATCTTTTTTCAGTTGTAATACCTCTTCTTTTTTCATTTTATTACCTCATTATATTTTTCTATTTTTTTTGCTAATAATATAATTACTAAGGCGTAGTTATTTGAAGGATTGTATTTTTTTAATACATGAAAATTCTTAAAAATAGCCCAGTAATTAACTTTATTGTCTTTATCCTCAGTTTTTATAACGCTACATTTAATATTTTTATTTATTGGTAGTGAAAACTTAATATTTAATTTTTTTAATCTGTTCACTGTAAAGCTTTTGTCTAAAAGGAGGGATTCATTATGTTTGTTAGGCACATATAGGAGTATTGCTGTTGGCATATTGTCCTGCCAACCGTGCTTTTTTAAAAAATTAGCTGTACTTGCCAGGCTATCAGCTAAAGATTTATCTAGATCAACCTGTCCGTTCCCATCATAATCATAGCCAAATGAAATTATAGAACTAGGCATAAATTGAGGCATACCTATAGCGCCAGCATAAGAACCCTTTATAGTATAGGGATCTATTTTATTTTTGTATGTATAATATATAAAATGCTCTAGTTCTCCTATAAAGTAGTTAGAACGCCTTTTATAATGAAAAGCAAGGGTTCCAAGAGCATCTAACACCCTTATATTTGAACGATGATCTCCATAATAGGATTCTACACCTAAAATAGAGATTAGTATCTCAGGCGAGACATTAAATTTGATTGAAATTTCATTAATTAGGTTTTTATGTTTATTATAAAAATAAATACCTTTTTTTATCATTTTTTCTGTTAAAAATAGCTTTTTATAGTAGCCCCATTTTTTTTCTTCTGCTGGTCTATTCATCAATTCTATAATCTTTTTATTATAAGTATAATTATTTAGGAGTTTTAGAGAATAATCTTTAGGTATATTATATTTTTCATATAGTTTATTTGCCATATCTCTTTTTACATCAGCTATTCCATTTGCTAGGCAGAGAAAAGAAAAGATTAAAATTAAAAATAGTGGCTTTTTCATAATTATCTAAAATGTATATTTAAAAAAAATTATTTCAATATTAATAAAACTATTGATTTAAATTATTCTGCTATTCATAATTAGATAAAATGGACAAAATTATAATTGCTCCTTCTATTTTAAGTGCAGATTTTGCAAATCTTGGCAAAGAAATAGAAAAGATTGATCAGGCAGGGGCTGATTGGATACACATTGATGTAATGGATGGAAAATTTGTACCCAATTTGACAATTGGACCATCAGTAGTAAAATCGTTAAGAAGATATACAGATAAGCCCTTTGATGTTCATCTTATGATTGAAGATCCTTTGCAATATATTGAAGAGTTTGTTGCTGCAGGTGCTAATATTCTAACAGTTCATATTGAATCATCAAAACATATTGATAGGGTTATAAATGCAATAAAAGACTTTAAAGTTTTAGCTGGTATTGCTATTAATCCGGCAACCCCAGTTTGTTTAATAAAGGATATAGTAGATATTGTTGATCTTGTTTTAATAATGGCAGTAAATCCCGGATTTGGTGGTCAAAAATTTATTAATTACTCATTGAATAAGATTCAAGAGGTTAGGGATAGTATTGGTGGTAAAAAGATATTTATAGAGGTTGACGGTGGTATTAATGCTAATAATGTTGAACATGTTGTCTCTTGTGGCTGTAATGTAGTTGTAGCAGGTAGTTTTATTTTTTCTAGTAACGAATATAAGAAGCAAATAGAAAAATTAAGGGTTAGATAGTTTACAAATAATTATCAATACAAAATTTTCTTAATGTATTTATATTAATATAGAAGTGCTTCATTAGATTAAGGGT
>JAXHVM010000042.1 GCA_034189185.1 Deferribacterota bacterium | reverse complement strand
ACAAAATACTTTTTTAAATCAAATAAAAAAATATTATCTAATTTTAAAATATTGTTATTTAAATTTATAATAATATAACAAAAATTTCCTGCTAAATCAACCAATAAAAGTCTTCTTTTAGCAAAAATAGATATAGAGATGATTCTAGCCTCTATAATATTATGTGTTTTCGCAATACTAAATGAAAAATTTATATCAATCCCTTTTAAAGCTACCTTTTTTATATCCTTTTTTACACTGTCTAATTCTATAGATTGACCATCTGGAAACTCTATTATACTTCTACCTTTCTCATCTATTATGTTGTAATTTTCTAATATATTAAAAAAGCTATTATTATAGAGGCGCCCATTATACATATAATGAATTTTATCAGCAATTTTAGTGATAAAAAAAATATCATGACTAACCACTAATATTGTTTTACCTTTTTCTTTCTCCTTAAAAATGGCTTTTTCTATAAAGTGTTTACTATTTTCATCAATATTGCTAGTTGGCTCATCAAATATTATAATATCTCTATCTAGAGATAATTGCATGGCAATAGAAAGCCTTTTCTTTTCACCATTTGATAATTGATAATACTTTCTCTTATAGAATTTTTCTGCATCTAAACCCACAAGCTTTAAATAATAAGATATATTATCTATAGAGATTTTTTTCTTTGTTAACCCTAAGGTGTATATAATATTCTTATAAACATTTCTTTTAAATAAAAGGGGTTCTTCAAAAATCATGGTCACATTTTTTCTTACTTTTTGTAAATTTTTAGCTTTTATTTCTTTTCCATATAATTTAATTATTCCTCTTTTATGCTTTAAAATAAATGCCAGTATTTTCATAAAGGTAGTTTTACCAGCGCCATTTGGCCCTGCAATACATACAACACTACCTTTTTGTACAACAAATTCTTTAATATTAATAGAAAAGTTCTTATCATAATAAAATTCTAAGTTTTTCACTGAATATACATCTAAAGAGCCCATATCTTCCTCAAGGAATATATGAAAATATTTATTAAAAGTGATATAACCAAAAGTATAATACCTAATGCAAGACCATTTATAAATTCCCCTTTGCTAGTCTCAAGTGCAATAGCAGTTGTAATTGTTCTTGTATATCCTTTTATATTGCCCCCTAATATCATTGATGCACCAACTTCAGATACAACTCTGCCATAAGCTGTTATAATTGCAATAATTACACCTAATCTAGCCTCCCAAATAATGGTAGCAATTAATCTAAATGGGCTAACACCCAGGGTTATTAAAAACTCTCTTAAACGCTTATCATAATTTTCCAAAGCAGAAGTAGTAAGTGATACTACTATAGGGTAGGCAAGTATAGTTTGGCCTATTATAATAGCTTTTTTTGTAAATAGCAGGTTATACTTTCCAAAAATCCCACTTTGCATTATAAGCACATAGACAAATAAACCTACAACAACGGTTGGTAAAGATAATAGGGTGTTAAAAATTACTTTTAAAAAATAATTGATAGGTAATTTGAAATAAACTAAATAAAAAGCGGTTAAAATGCCAAATACTGTAGAAAAAAAGGTAGAATAAAAAGTAACAACCAATGTTGTAGATACAACATTAAAAGTTGATCTATCAAGGGTTATAATTAATTGTAATGCATTTAAAAATGAATTAATTAGATAATCCACAAATATTTTATTTTAATATATAAAATAGTTGTTTACCATCTATAGTATATTGGCTTATATAGTCTAATGTTTTTTTAGAAATTAACCAGTCAATAAATTTATTAGCTAGTTTATATTTAACATTCTCGCAATTTTCAGGATTTACTAATATTATACTATAAGGATTTTTTAATTCCCTGCTTTTCCCCACTAAAATAGTGATGTTATTTCTTTTAACCCGTTTTTTAAAGGTAAGATAGGTTGCCATATCTGAAAGGGTATAAGCTTTCATTTCATTTGCCATTAAAAGTGTTTCTATCATTCCCAATCCATTTTCAATATACCATTTTTTATTTTCAGGTACACTGCCACAACATTTATTCCATAATTCTTTTTCCTTTATATGTGTACCAGATTCATCCCCTCGTGATATAAACTTTAGCCCATTTTCTTTAATATATTTCAAAGTATTTAAAATATTTTTCTTTTTAAAGAAATTTTTTTCACTTTTTGGCCCAACAAGCACAAAATAATTATACATAAATTGTTCTCTTCTTTTACCATATCCTTTATTCATAAATTCAATTTCCTTTTTTTCAGAATGCACCAATAAAACATCTACGTCACAATTCATACCATGCTTTAACGCCTTACCACTTCCCGTTGCAACCCATTTTAATTCAATACCAATATCTTTTTTTGCTTTGTCACTTAAATATTCTAATAAACCTGTATTATCAGCGCTAGTTGTAGTTGCCATTAACAGATCGTTTTCGGCCCCATAGATATTAACAGCGCAAAACAGAACTATTAACACTAGATATAGAAACCTCATAAAGCTCCTCTAAATTTATTGACTTTATATTACTTTACAATAAAATCAGATAAATGTATAGTCCATACTTCAAAGAGATTGTAAAAGCCTATAATAGAATTAATAAGTATATTAATAATACACCACTCTATTATAGTCATAAACTATCCAACCTTTTTAGTGGTAATATATATTTAAAACTAGAAAACCTCCAGAGAACCGGCTCTTTTAAAATTAGAGGTGCATTAAATTGTATCTTAAAAAATTACGAATTATGTAAAAGGGGTATAATAACAGCATCGGCAGGCAATCATGCGCAGGGCGTTGCTTTTGGTGCACAGTTATTAAATGTTAAATCTACAATTGTTATGCCCAAATTTAGCCCACTAACAAAAATAAACAATACCAAAGAATACGGGGCAAATATAATACTATATGGCAATAACTATAATGAAGCATCAGTTTTTGCAGAAGAACTAGCAAAAAAAGAAAACCTATTTTTTATACATCCTTTCAATAATATTGATGTTATAACAGGGCAAGGAACAATTGCCCTTGAAATCCTAGAAAAATTAAAGAATTGTGTAGATAGCATAATTGTACCAGTTGGAGGTGGTGGTCTAATATCGGGCATAGGCATATATTCAAAACAGGTTAATAATAATATTAAGATTATAGGCGTGCAAACAGAACGTGTACCATCAATGTATGAAAGCTTAAAAAAAGATAAAATTATTACAGTAAATAATGCTAAAACAATTGCCGATGGAATATCCGTTCATAAAGTTGAAGAAAATACATTTAATATCTGTAAAAATATTATAGATCAATTTTATCTTGTTAAGGATTCAGAAATAGCAAGATCAATATTATTCTTAATTGAAAATTCTAAACTTATAGTAGAAGGCGCTGCTGCAACGACTCTTGCTCTCTTACTAAAAAACAACATACATACTAAAAATAAAAATATAGTGTTAATAATATCAGGTGGCAATATAGATGTTAACCTCATTGACCGTATTATTAATAAGGGCTTAGTTGCATCCCATAGATTAATACGCATTACAGTAAAACTAAAAGACACACCAGGTTCTTTGTATAAAATCGCTAAGTTAATAGGTGATAATGGCGCTAATATACTTGATTTAAGACACTACAGAAGCGACATAGACCTAGATATTGATGAAAGTAAGGTAACATTTGATCTTGAAACAAAGGGTAAAAAACATATAGAATTATTAATAGAAAACATTAACAATGCTGGTTACGAGGTGTTCTTTAGTGAATTATGAAAAGTTCTTTAATGAGTTTATAGAAGAATCTAAAAACTTCTTTACTGAACAAGTTGTTGAAACTTGGTTGCAAAAACTAAAAGTTAAAAATATTGACGGGGAAAATGTAGTTTTAGAGGCCCCAAATAAATTTTACAAGTTATGGATTGAACAAAATTATTTAGAAACCCTAAAAAAAATATTTACCGAAAAATTTTCAATAACTAGTAATGTAATAATTAAAAATGCCAACATTACCTTAAAAAGAGATAATTTAAAAAGTGATGATAGTGATAAAATTGCAAATATTGTTGTAAAAAAAGAAACAAACTTAAATAAACAATATTCTTTTGATAATTTTGTCGCTGGATCTTCAAACCAATTTGCTTACACAGCATGTCTTTCAGTTGCAAATGGTAATTTTCATACTTACAATCCACTATACATTTATGGTGGTGTCGGTTTAGGTAAAACACATCTATTACATGCAATTGGAAATAAACTATTAGAAACGAAATATAAATTAAAAGTATTATATATACCCTCTGAGCAATTTACAAACGAAATGATTACATCTATAAGAAAAAACAAAATGGAGGAATTCAGAGAAAAATATAGGACAATTGATATATTACTTTTTGACGACGCCCAATTTTTAGCAGGTAAAGAGCGCACTACTGAAGAATTTTTTTATACATTTAATACACTTTACGATTTGCAAAAACAGATAGTTATAAGCTGTGACAAGTCTCCATCTGAATTATCTCATATGGAAAAAAGGATTACAAGTAGATTCTCTTGGGGTTTAATAGTTGATATACAACCACCCTCTGTTGAGGAAAAATCTGCAATACTTTTAAAAATAGCAGAACTTAAAAACATTAAAATTGATAGTAATATAGCAGTATATTTAGCTGAAAATTTAAAAACAGAGAATAACAGAGAATTAATTGGAGCCCTTATAAGGTTATCGGCATATTCAAATTTTAAAAATAAACAGATAGATAAAGATTTAATATGTGAATGTTTAAAAAAATATTTAATTGAAAAAAATAAAATAATAACAATTGATGATGTATTAAAAGAGGTAACTACTTATTTTAATATTAAATTACATGATCTAAAATCAAGAAAAAGGACTAGTAGTATATCTTATTCAAGAAATATTGCTATATATATCCTTAGAAAAACATTAAATCTTTCTCTTCAAGAGATTGGAGATATATTTGGTGGTAGAGATCATGCAACTATTCTTTATTCAATAAATAAGATTGAAAATATTTTAAAAAAGGATAAAGAATTAAAATATTTAATTGATACACTAATTAAAAATCTCTACAAATAAATTAATAATTTTTTGAACATTCTTTAATATTTAATTAACAATTTTATAAACATATAAATTATGTTATAATTAGTATTAAATAAACTTGTTAACATTAATTTTATACTGTATTATGATTACTATATTTAAATTATTGTAATAATATTAGGAGTAAACAATTGAAATTTAATTGTTTAAAAAAGGATATCTATAAAATTATAAATGAAGCATATGATTTCATAAGTACAAAATCTGTTGAAACTATATTACAGAATGTATTAATAAAAGCAGAAGAAAAAAAGATATATATTAAAACATCTAATATATTAATGGGATACTGCGCTTATTTTGAAAATAATGTAATAGAAACAGGTGAGATAACTGTATCTTGTAAGAAGTTATTAGATATCATTCGAGAATTTGATGATAAAACTAATATTGAATTTGTCTTTGATGGCTCAAAATTAAATTTAAAAACAAAAGATTCTTTTTTTTCAATGTCTACTATAGATCCTTCTCATTTTCCAACAATGGCAGAGGTAACCCCTGAATATTATGTTAAAATTGAGGGTAGTGATTTAATAAAATTGTTAAAAAAAGTTTATTTTTGCATTGCTAATGAATCATCAAAAATTTCTTATAATGGCGCTCATTTTAAAATGCTTGGGAACAAAATACAAATATCTGCTTCTGATTTTCAAAGAATAGCTATTGCAGAAACAACCGTTGAAAATGAATTAGCCGATGAATTTGTTTTAAATATTCCAAAGAAAACTGTCTACGAGTTAATAAAGGTACTAAATTATAATTTAGTTGAAATAAAAAGTGATAAGAAACAGGTCTTGTTCAAAAATGATAATAAAGTTATATATTCTAATCTTATTGAAAGCTATATTAAAAGCTTAAGTAAGCTTTTTGAAATAGAGTATAATATCAGTGTGACATTACCTCTACAAAGAACATATAATGCCTTAAAAAGGATTTCAACAATAACTAATGAAATTAGTTATGCCGTTATTTTTTCTTTTAAAGGTAATAATCTAACAATTAGCAGTTTAGAAACTGAATATGGCAAAGGTGAGGAAGTAGTAGATAATATCGAAAAAACAGGTGATGATATAGAAGTTGTTTTTAATGCAAAATTATTGTTAGAAATATTAAATCATATTGAGAGCGATAAATTTTATCTTTATATAGTAAATCCTCAAAGTCCTGTAATAATAAAACCTGATGAAAATAACTATAAGTATCTTATGGTTACTATTTCAATAGAGGGTTAATATTAACCAATTATTGACAATTTTAGATCTAAATATAAAATATATAGTATTGTCATAGGATTTTTTATTTACAAAAATATAGCAAAGGTGATTTATGAAGGATGAGATATTGTATGATGAAAGTAGTATACGTGTGCTAGATGGCCTAACCCCTGTTAGGCAAAGTCCTGGTATGTATATTGGTTCAGTAGATGAAAGGGGTTTGCATCATTTGGTATTTGAGGTTATTGACAACTCTATAGATGAAGCAGTTGCTGGTTTTTGTAAAAATATAATAGTTACAATACATATAGATGGTTCAATCACAATAGAAGATGATGGCAGGGGTATTCCTATAGGTGAACATCCTACTGCAAAAAAACCAACATTAGAAGTTGTTTTAACAACTTTACATGCAGGCGGTAAGTTTGATAACAATGTTTATAAAACATCAGGGGGCTTACATGGTGTTGGAATATCAGTTGTAAACGCACTCTCTGAGTTTTTAGAGGTTGTTGTAAAAAGGGGTGGGCATGTTTATTATGAAAGATTTGAAAGAGGAAAGATTAGTGAAGCTCTAAAAGAAATAGGAAATACTGGTAAAAGTGGAACAAAAATTACATTCAAACCAGATCCTTTAATATTTGAAAGTATTGATTTTTCTTATGAGTATATATCAAAAAGATTAAGAGAGTTATCATTTTTAAATAGAAATTTGCACATTACAATTATTGATGAAAGATCTGAAAGAAGACAGGAGTTTTTATCAGAAAAAGGGTTAACAGGTTTTATTGATTATTTAATAGGTCATAAAAAAAGACTCCTTGATGAAGCAATCCATATAAAAGGAGCTTATAGTTATAAAAAGGATGATAAAGAATTAATTATAATGGTAGAGATCGCTTTATCTTACGTTTTAGAATATTTTGATGAGAAAATTGTATCTTTTGTTAATAACATACCTACCCATGAAGGAGGTAAGCATGAAGAGGGTTTTAAAATTGCACTAACAAAATTATTCAACGATTACTGTAAAAAATATAACATTGGGAATAATAATGTAAATATTATTGGTGATGATATAAGAGAGGGGCTAGTAGGTATTATATCTATTAAAATGCATAACCCTATATTTGAAGGACAAACAAAATCAAAATTAGGTTCTTCAATAGCAAAGACTGCTGTAAACGAGGTAATGAATAGGGAGTTATCAGATTATTTTGAAAAAAATAAGAAAATAATACAAGAAATATATAAAAAAGCTTATAGAGCATATGAAGCTAGACTTGCGGCAAAGAAAGCAAAAGAGGTTACAAGAAGAAAGAGCGCTTTAGAAAGCACTAGATTGCCAGGAAAATTGGCAGATTGTCAGGAAAAAAATCCAGAATTATCTGAATTATTTATTGTTGAGGGTGATTCTGCAGGGGGCTCAGCAAAGCAGTGTAGATCAAGGCATTTTCAAGCAATCTTACCGCTAAAAGGAAAACCCTTAAATGCAGAAAAAGCTAAGGATCATCGTTTGTTGAATAATGAAGAAATCAGATCAATTGTTTCAGCCTTAGGGGCAGGTTTTGGTGAAAAGGATTTCAATGTTGGAAAATTGCGTTATCATAAAGTAATTATTATGACTGATGCAGATGTGGATGGACTACATATAACAACCCTATTGTTAACGTTTTTCTTTAGATATATGAGACCTCTTATTGAGCACGGCTTTTTATACACAGCCAAACCACCACTATATAGAGTAAAGAAAGGAAAAGAGGTTAAATATCTTTACAATGAAAAGGATTTAAGCGATCTATTAATTTCCTACGGTTCAAGTGATATAACTATTAATAATAAAACAGAAATAGATTATATACATGTGTTATCAAAGATTGTAAAATATGAAAATCTAATAAACAAATATGTTTTAAAAGGTTATAATGATTTGCTAATAAGATCATTAACTATGTATGATCATATCAATATAAACAAATTTTCAGATTTAAAATATGTTGAAGACTTGATAGAATATTTAAAATCCAAAAGTGTATTAGATTTATTTAAAAATTTTAAAATTAATTTTAATGAGGAATTTCAAAGATATAATATATATTTAAAGGATGATACAGGTAATACTATAAAAATAAATACTGATTTATTGTCAACCCCTGAGTTTGTCGAATTAGTAAGATTATCAGAGTATATTAGGTTGCTAGATGGACCACCCTTTAATGTTAAAAATGAAAATAATAATTATACATTCAATGATACAAAAGAATTGGTTGAATATATAAAGGATAAAGGCAGTAAAAACATAAATATACAACGTTATAAGGGTTTAGGTGAAATGAACCCAGATCAATTATGGGAAACAACAATGAACCCAGAAACTCGCTCTCTTTATAGAATTAAGGCTAGTGACATAGAAAATGTTGATAATATTATAACAATTTTAATGGGTGATGATGCAAAGCCACGTAGAGAGTTTATCCAAGATAATGCAATATATGCAAAAAATATTGATATATAGGGAATTTGATGAGCAAAAACATAATTAACATTCAGCTTGAAGAGTCAATTAGGAAGGATTATTTAGATTATGCAATGTCTGTTATTATTAGTAGGGCATTGCCTGATGTAAGGGATGGCTTAAAACCTGTTCATAGACGCATTTTATATGCAATGCATAAGATGGGCCTACATTATAATAAACCTTTTAGAAAATCTGCGAGAATTGTAGGTGAGGTTATTGGTAAATATCATCCTCATGGTGATACATCTGTATATGATGCACTTGTTAGGTTGGCTCAGGATTTTTTAATGAGATATTCACTTGTAGATGGACAAGGCAATTTTGGTTCTATTGATGATGATCCGCCAGCAGCTATGAGATATACTGAAGCGAGACTTACAAAAATTGCCGAATATTGTTTAGCTGATATTGAAAAAGACACAGTAGATTTTATCCCTAATTACGATGGATCTGAAAGTGAACCAATCGTTTTACCTACAAAAGTGCCAAACTTACTTATAAATGGTTGTTCTGGTATTGCAGTTGGTATGTCAACAGAAATACCACCTCATAACTTGGGAGAGATTATAGATGCCCTTATTTGTTTAATAGATAACCCTGAGATTACATTAGATGATATACTTAATATAATAAAAGGGCCTGATTATCCGACAGCTGGAGAAATTATCTCGCCTGAGTCAATTAGAGAATTATATGAAACAGGTAAAGGTTCATTACTATTGAGAGGTAAGGCATCAATTGAAAATAACGGGAAAGAACAGATTATAATTACGGAATTACCTTATAAGGTTAACAAATCAAAGCTTATAGAGGATATTGCAAGGCTTGTAAATGAAAAGAAGATAACAGGTATTAGTGACTTAAGAGATGAATCAGATAGGGATGGTATTCGCGTTGTGGTAGACATTAAAAAAGGTGAAAACAGTGAAGTTATATTAAATAAATTATATAAAGAGACAAAGTTAGAGGAAAAACAACATTATCAATTTATTGCTATTGAAGAAGGGAAGCCAAAAACCTTTAATCTAATTAAATTGTTAAACAGCTTTATCAACTATAGGATACAGATTGTTGTCAGAAGAACTAAATATTTATTAAAGAAAGCAAATGAAACCCTACATATATTAGAAGGTTTAATAAAAGCACTAGAAAATATTGATTATGTTATTAATATTATAAAAAATTCTAAAAATCCAGATGAGGCAGCTAGAAAATTAATGGAAAATTTAGAGCTCGACAGTAAACAAACTGATGCTATTTTGAAAATGCAGCTTCAAAAATTAACCTCCTTAGAGGTCTCAAATATAAGGCGTGAATTTCAAGAAACTAAAGAAAAGATTGATTATTATAATGAAATTTTGACTAATAATGGTGTATTAATGTCTTTAATTAAGGAAGAACTCTTGGAGGTTAAAAGTCAATTTGCTGATAAGAGAAGAACTTTAATAATAGACGGTGCAAAAGAAATAAATGAGATCGACTTGATCCCAAATGTTGAAAAGATTGTTATTTTATCTAGAAGCGGTTATATAAAGAGAATGGAAAAGAACGATATAAGAAAGCAAAAAAGGGGTGGAAGTGGTAAGCATGGGGCCAATTATAGGGATGATGATTTTGTAAAACTATCTATAGTAGCAAAAAATCACGACAATATTATGTTTTTCACTAATAGAGGAAAGGTATATTATCTAAAGGCCTATCAGATACCTGAGGTTAATTGGAGTTCTAAAGGCGGATATGTGGGCAATTTAATTGAGTTTTCTGCTAACGAGAAGATACAGTCAATGTTAAATGTATCAAAGGATATCAAGGATTCGTATATATTTTTTGTAACAAAATTTGGTATAGTTAAAAAAAGCAGTGTAACCCATTTTAGGACTCTTAGAAGTGGTGTTATAGCAACTAGATTAAGAGAAAATGATGAGATTATATCAACCTATATTGTTAGAGAAGATAGAAAGGTAATCATTGCAACTAAAAAAGGTAAGTCAATAAATTTTAAGGCTAATACCCTAAGTGATATAGGCAGAAATGCTATTGGAGTTATTGGAATTAGACTTGATGAAGATGATGAGGTTATATCATCTTTTCCTTTATACGATGAAGATTATATATTAACTGTTACATCAAAGGGCTATGGTAAGCTATCAAATATAAATGAATATAGGTGTCAACAAAGGGGAGGTAAAGGTATAAAGATTTGTAAGATTAGTGGTAAGACAGGGGATTTAGTTAGTGCAAATCCAGTTGGACTAGATAACGAAGTGATATTGAGCACAAAAAAAGGGAAAAACATTAAAATAGCTATAAAAGATATATCAATATTAAGTAGAGGTTCTCAAGGAGTTAAATTAATAACGTTAAAAGATGATGAAGTTATTACAACAACAATAGTTTAGAGATTAAAATGGCAATAATATTAGATGGCAAAAAGACTTCAAAAAAGATTAAAGAGAGTATAAAAAATGAGATTTCTAGTATTGTTCAAAAAGATTATAGAGCACCATCGTTAGCTGTAGTTCTAGTTGGCGATAACCAAGCTAGTGAAATATATGTAAATAGGAAAAAGAAGACCTCAGAATATATAGGTATAGACTCTAAAGTACTTAAATATAGTAGTGATATTAGTGAGGAAAAATTGCTCAATATTATTGATTCTTTAAATAAAGATAAAAATATTGATGGAATATTAGTACAATTACCTCTTCCAGCGCATATTAATAATATTAATATTATTAATTCTATTTTACCTGATAAAGATGTTGATGGCTTTCATCCCTTTAATGCGGGATCTAATATTATTGGGCACAATTGTTTTGTTCCTTGTACGCCCCTTGGCATTATTAAATTGTTAGATGAATATAATATAAATATTAGTGGTATGAATGCCGTTATATTAGGGAGATCAAATATAGTTGGAAAGCCATTAATACCTCTTTTGTTAAGAAAGGATGCTACTGTAACAATATGTCATTCTAAAACAAAAAATATAAAAGAGTTGTGTAGTAACGCTGATTTGCTTATATCTGCTATCGGAAAGGGCCATTTTGTGTCTCAAGAATATGTTAAAGATGGGGCTGTTGTAGTTGATGTTGGTATTAGTAGAGATAACAAAAAGGTAGTTGGAGATGTGGATTTTGAAAGCGTAAAAAATAAGGCTTCATATATTACCCCTGTCCCAGGGGGTGTTGGACCAATGACAATAGCTATGCTAATGTACAACACCCTTAAAGCTTTTAAGATGCATAACAACCTTTAGATTATAGATGGATACAATTGTTGCTCCAATAACTCCAATAAAAAAATCTCCTATCATTGTTTTTAGGATTTCAGGTGAAGATGCACTTCATAGTTTAGATTTTATTAAGAATAAAAAAAAAATAAAAAGTAGAATTGTGAATTTTGGTTTATTTGAGGACGCATCTGAAAATTTGCAGGATTATGTTATATACTATTATTTTAAGGCTCCCCATTCATATACTGGTGAGGATATAGTTGAAATTTCATTTCACGGTAACCCAATATTAGCAAAAAAGGCGTTAAGTTCTTTTTCAAAAAAAGGCATTAGATTAGCTGATCCAGGGGAGTTTACAAAAAGGGCTTTTTTAAATGGAAAGATTGATTTAACACAGGCAGAGGCTATAAAAAACATTATTGATGCATCAAATGAATTTGCATTAAAAACCTCCTTTTTACAATTAGATGGAGTACTAAGAAAAAAGATAAATAATATTAAAGATAGGTTAATAGATATTGCATCAACTGTAGAGGCATATATAGATTATCCTGAGGAAGATTTTGCTAAGGATTCTTTAGGATATTTAAAGAACGATTTGTGTTCTTTGCAAGATGCTATATTATCATTGATTAAGGGATATGAAAGATATAGGAATATTTTTAATAACTCCGTTAATATTGTAATTGTTGGTAAGACAAATGTTGGTAAATCATCATTGTTCAACTATTTATTAAATGAGGATAGGTCTATTGTTTCTGAAACACAAGGGACAACAAGGGATTATATAGAAAAGGATTTTTATCTTGATAATTTTAATATTACTTTAATTGATACAGCTGGTTTTAGATATTGCAAGGATGAAATTGAGAATGAAGGTATAAATAAAACAAAAAAACTATTAAATGAAGCAGATCTGATATTATGCATAATAGATCTTTCATCTAATTTTGATTTAAATGATAATTATATATTAGATGAGCTTGGAAAAATAGAGAACAATAAAAAAATATTGGTAGGTAATAAATCTGATCTTCTAGAAAGATTAGATTATCCAGTTGATATTAAGATATCAACAAAAACAGGGAAGAACATTGATGAACTAAAAAGAAGAATTGTAAAACAACTATATGACATAGATAATGAGCTCGATTGTGATGTTATAATTCAAGAAAGACACTTTCAATTATTAAACAAAATATATAGTATAATTCAAAATCTATTACAAATACCCATAGATGAGGCATTAGACATATTCTCTTACGAGATTGAAGGAGCTGTTAATGCTTTGTCAGAAATAACAGGGGAAACATATAGAGAAGAGATTATATCAAATATATTTGAGAATTTTTGTGTGGGTAAATGATGTTTCACGTGAAACAATATGATTACGATGTTATTGTTGTAGGTGGTGGCCATGCTGGATGTGAGGCTGCGTTTGCCGCATCTAAGATGGGTTCAAAGGTTTTGTTGTGTACAACAAATATTGAGCAAATTGCACAAATGAGTTGCAACCCATCAGTTGGTGGACTAGCAAAGGGTAACCTCGTAAAAGATATAGATGCATTAGGCGGGATTATGGCAAAGGTTATAGATAGGTCAGGGATACAATTTAGGGTGTT
>JAXHVM010000041.1 GCA_034189185.1 Deferribacterota bacterium | reverse complement strand
TATGCAGATGCTAAATTTAGTTATTCTTTAGGAGAAAAAATATCGGTCTCTGAAGAAGCTCTCTTTAGGACAGGGACAAGACAGTATGTCTTTCTAAAATCAGGTGATAATCACATAAAACCAGTTATAGTTAAAACAGGGGTTTTGGGAGGAGATGGTTATTATGAGGTTTTATCAGGGTTAGATACAGGTGATATGGTTGTAAGCCCAGCAAATTTCCTTATTGATTCTGAATCGAGATTGAAGGCGGTTTTCAGAATGGTTACAGATGGACACAACCACTAAATATTATTGGCTTGTTGAATACTTAGTAGTTTGAGGGCTTTATGATAAAAAGGATTGTATCTTTTTCAGCTAATAACAAGTTTTTTATGATACTTCTTGTTGCGGCAGCTGTTGGTTACGCAGTTTACACAATAAAACACATCTCTTTAGATGCAATTCCAGATTTAAGTGACACACAGGTAATTATCTATACAAAATGGGATAGAAGCCCTCAAATTATTGAAGATCAGATTACCTACCCCATTGTTACAAGTCTCCTTGGGGCTCCAAAGGTTAAGGCAATAAGAGGAATTAGTGATTATGGCTTTTCTTATATTTATGTACTCTTTGAGGATGGAACAGATATTTATTGGGCAAGAAGCAGAGTATTGGAATATCTCTCAAAAATTCAAGGTGGATTACCAGAAGGGGCAAACGTTGAGATTGGACCTGATGCAACTGGTGTGGGGTGGGTATTTCAATATGCCTTGGTAGATAAAACTGGAAGATATGACCTCTCAGAAATGAGAACATTACAAGACTGGTATATAAAATATGCTCTTCAAAGTGTTGTCGGTGTTTCCGAAGTAGCAACAATAGGAGGATTTGAAAAGCAATATCAGGTAACAATTAAGCCTTCACGTTTGCAGATATATAATGTGTCAATTAAGGATGTAGTTAATGCTATCAAGAAAAGTAGTAACGAGGTGTCAGGAAGACTTATTGAGTGGTCAGGTAAGGAATTTATGGTTACAGCTGAAGGTTATATTCAGGATATTGAGGCTTTAAAGAAAATAGTAGTCAAGTCCGTTAATGGAACACCTGTATTTTTAGATGATATTGCAACTGTTACTATAGGGCCTCAAATAAGAAGAGGTCTGGCAGAGTTAAATGGGGAAGGGGAGGTCGTTGGTGGTATTGTTGTAATGAGATATAAAGAAAATGCCCTAAACGTTATTGAAAGAGTAAAAAAGAAGATTGAGGAAATTAAGCCAGGACTGCCTAAAGGGGTGGAGATTGTTACGACCTATGATCGATCTGATTTAATTAAGGAATCAATTAATACGTTAAAACATACATTAATTGAGGAAATAATTGTAGTAAGCCTTATAATCCTCTTATTTCTTTGGCATATTCCCTCAGCATTAATCCCTATTTTTACAATACCTATTTCAGTATTATTAGCATTTATACCTATGTATATGATGAATATCACTTCAAACATTATGAGTTTATCTGGTATTGCAATATCTATAGGCGTCCTTGTAGATGGTGCTATTGTTGTAGTTGAAAATTTATATAAAAAGGTAGAAAGCTGGAAGGCTAGTGGCAAAAAAGGAGATCCCCATAAAATTAAATTAGAGGCGATGATTGAGGTTGCCCCTTCTATGTTTTTCTCTCTCTTAGTAATTGCTGTATCCTTTTTGCCTGTGTTTACCCTTGTTGATCAGGAAGGTAAGCTTTTTACACCTCTTGCATGGATGAAGACTTTTACAATGGTTTTAGCCTCTATATTGGCAATAACATTGACACCATCGGTGGTTATGTTATTTAAAAGAGTTGATCCCTTTAATTTTAAACCTAAATTTATTGCTAATTTTGCAACGAATATTTTTGTAGGTAAGTACTACCCTGAAGAAAAACATCCAATAAGCAAAGTCCTTTTTAAAATCTATGAACCTGTATGTCGCTTTCTCTTAAAACATCCAAAAAAAATTGTAGTGTTAACTGTCATAATTTTAGTAGCAACAATACCCCTATATTTTGAGCTAGGTTCAGAGTTTATGCCACCTTTAAACGAGGGCACAATACTGTATATGCCTACAACACTTCCTGGTGTATCAATTTCAGAGTCTAAAAAACTCCTTACATTGCAAGATAAAATTTTGAAATCTTTTCCAGAGGTTGAATCTGTATTTGGTAAGGCTGGCAGAGCAAATACATCAACAGATCCTGCGCCACTTTCAATGATGGAGACAACAGTTGTTTTAAAACCAAAATCAGAATGGCGAGAAAAGGAGAGGTGGTATACAGATTGGGCACCAGAGGCACTGAAAAAAATATTAAGAACAATGTGGAGTGATAAAATCTCATATGATGAGCTGATAGCTGAGATGGATAGAGCTCTCCAAATACCAGGAAATACAAATGCTTGGACTATGCCAATTAAAGGAAGAATTGATATGCTTACAACAGGGATGAGGACACCAATTGGTATTAAGATTATGGGTAGTGATTTAAACCAGATTGAGAAGATAGGTATTTATATTGAGCAACTATTAAAAGAAATTAAAGGGACGCGAAGTGTTTTTGCTGAAAGAGTTGGTGGTGGATATTATGTTAATTTTACGCCTAAAAGAAAAGCGTTAGCAAGGTATGGTTTGACCTTAGAGGATTTACAAGATGTTATTTCAACTGCGATTGGGGGTGAAAATATTATAACCACTGTTGAGGGTAGGGAAAGGTATTCTATTAATGTGAGATATGCGAGGGATTTTAGAACTTCTATAGATAACCTTGAAAGGATTTTTGTGACAACGATGAAGGGAATACAAGTGCCTTTAGGTGAGCTTGCTGATTTAAATCTGTCTTTAGGCCCATCTATGATTAGAAATGAGAATGGGATGATAGCTGGCTATGTATATGTGGATATTCAAAATAATGTTGATATAGGAAGCTATATTGAGCACGCAAAAGAAAAACTCAATGAAAACCTTAGCCTTCCTCAGGGTTATTCTATCAGTTTTAGTGGACAATATGAGAATATGCTTAGAGTAAAAGAACGTTTAAAGCTTATTATCCCAATAACAATTTTGTTAATACTTTTCATTTTATATCTAAGCACTCGTTCAGCTATTAAATCCCTAATAGTTCTTCTTGCTGTTCCCTTTTCAATTGTTGGTGCAATCCTTTTACTCTATTTCCTTGATTACAATATATCGATTGCTGTTTGGGTTGGAATGATAGCTTTAATGGGTCTTGATGCTGAGACAGGTGTATTTATGCTTCTTTATTTAGATTTATCTTATGAGGAAGCAAAGAGGAAGAAAGGGTTGAATAATCTTGTAGAGCTAAAAAATGCCATAGTTAATGGGGCTGCCAGGCGGGTTAGGCCTAAAACAATGACAGTTCTAACATCACTTATAGGCCTTCTGCCAATTATGTGGTCAACAGGAACGGGGGCTGATATGATGAAGAGAATTGCAGCTCCAATGGTAGGTGGTCTTACTACCTCATTTTTGATGGAACTTATGGTTTATCCAGTTTTATATCTTCTCTGGAGAAAAAGAGATTTAAAAAAAGATAATATGCAACAAAGTACATAATCCTTCGACTTCGCAAGTCAGATTTTCCGCATACACACGCCATCACAGCACATTTACCTAATCCTCTGACTTCGCAAGTCAGATTTTCCCCATCCATACGCCATTTCAGCCCATTTCCCTAATCCTTCAACTTCGCAAGTTGAATTTTCCGCGTATTTACGCCATCACAGGCTATACCCGACAATTATCCCATTTCACCTGACTTCGCAAGTTGAAGTTGAGCTTTTCTGCCAAATGTCAAATAAAATCATGGATATTTCACTCTATTTGACTATTATTTATAGATAAAATTAAGGTTAATGTGTGATAATGGCTTTTAAGACAGGTTGTATTATCTGCGGTAGTGAACTAGTTTATAAAGATAATATAGAAAAAGTGCAATGTTATTTTTGTGGGGAAGAAACTAAGTCAAATGTTATTTGCATTAATGGGCATTTTATATGCGATAAATGCCATAGTTTAAAAGCTAATGAGTTTATTCAAAGGATTTGTGTAAATAGTAAAATTAAAGATCCACTGGAATTAGCCTCACAAATTATGGAGCATCAAAAGGTAAATATGCATGGACCAGAACACCATTTTTTAGTGCCTGCAGTTTTATTGGCAACATATTACAATGCTATAGGCAAAACAGGTGAAAAGGAAACTAAAATTATCGAGGCTAAGAGGAGGGCAAAAAATGTTCTTGGTGGTTTCTGCGGGTTTTATGGTAGTTGTGGTGCTGCAATAGGCGCAGGTATATTTATGAGTATAATAACTAATTCAACACCCCTTTCAAAAGAAGGTTGGAGCTTGAGCAATAAAATAACAGCACTTTGCTTAAATTCTATAGCAGAAGCAGGAGGCCCTAGATGCTGCAAAAGAAACACATTTATTGCCTTAATAGAAGCAATAAATTTTATTAATAAAAATTTAAATGTATCAATGAATTATAATAAAATGGTATGTAATTTCACTTCTCTTAATAAAGAATGCTTAAAAATTAACTGCCCCTTTTATAAAATATAAAATCCTCTGACTTCGTAAAATCCTCTGACTTCGCAAGTCAGATTTTCCCCGTATTTACGCCATCACAGCCCATCTCACATCCCCCGACCGAGCACTTAAGTTTAAGTGCTCTGGCCCAATCTCCCAACTTCACAAGTCAGATTTTCCCCGTCCCCACGCCATCTCACGTCATCACCCCAATCCTTTAACTTCGCAAGTCAGATTTTTCGCATACTTACGCCATCACAGTAAAACCCTCTGACTTCGCAAGTCAGATTTTCCCCGTACTTAAGCCATCACAGCACATCTCCACCATCCTCTGACTCCGCAAGTCAGATTTTCCCCGTATTTACGCCATCACAGCCCATCTCACATCCCCCGACCGAGCACTTAAGTTTAAGTGCTCTGGCCCAATTTCCCAACTTCACAAGTTAAACTTTTTTGAAGTGGCTTAAAATTAGGGTTTTTTTAAGAGATAGTTATAATTAAATATATATTTTAGAAATTTGTAGAGTAACCAGAGGAAAAATAGTGGTATAATTACTGTATCAAGTATAAATATTAAAATAAGTTTTAAACTGCTTTCGATAATTTTTTCTGCACTATCTTTTAATTGTTCTATGAAGTTTTTACCATTATTCTCTTTTTTTAAGAAATTTTTAAAACCTTCAATAACTCCTTTAGTTGAAAATATTGCACCATAGGTAGCAGTTAATTCCTCATTTGTTTCATTTAAAGTATATCTTGCTGATTCATACTCTTTTTCAAAAAATAGTTTATTTGTAGTCCAATCAATAAAGACAAAAAATGGCAATATAAATTCAATTACTAGAGCAACTATAAAAAACTTTATTACTAAATTAAATAAAAAGGATTTTCTTAAATTTTTTATAATAATAAGGAAAAAAAGTAGAATTAATCCTAAATTAAGAAATATATTAAAACTTATAAATGGGGCGATCTCTATAAGAAAACGCTGGATACCCAAAGAGACTATGCTCAGTAGCAAAATATTTGATAAATTCTCTATTATATCATCAACTGGATCAAGAACCTGGCCAATGCTAATACTTGCTCCAACACCTGCAGGTGTTAGGTTAACTGTAGAGCTTTTTAGCATTGAAATAATTGCATTTATACCCCTTGCCGATGTAAAAGCAATTATTGCCTTATTAATTGAACTATCAATATATGAAATTGTCATATTATCGATTTTTCTTACATAATTAGAATTCACAAATTTGTTGTTTAATTTGGGAACATTAATTAACAACAATAGCAAGATTATAAAAATTAGTAAAATTGACTTCAAGGTAGTTTTCATAGGATACTTAATAATTTTAGCAAAAAGATTTTAAAATATGAATACAAAAATAAATATGAAAACTCTTAGGCTTCGCAAGTTAAACTTTCCTTCAACTTCGCAAGTTGAATTTTCACCGTAAACACGCTATTTCTAAATCTTTCTACTTCACAAGTAGGGAGATCCTATTAAATTAATATCACTGGGTGATATCAACTGTAAAGAAATAGGTTTCACCAGAACTATCATCAACACCATCATTATCTGTAACTGCAAAACCTTGTCCATTTTTGTCAACGGCAAAGCCTTCAATTTTATCAACAACAAATCCATTAGTTGATAGTAAATCGGGAATAAAATCATGGACTAACTCTTTATTAACCACTGGGAGATTACCACTTAATCCAGCAGGTTGTAATTCAGAAATGGGCACACGGTATAAAGCTTTGATTTTAGCTTTGTCTCCAATTTGATTATCACGTTCAACAATATAGACGAAATCCCCATAAGCAGTTATTTCAGAAAGCCCAACCCAACCATCTTCGATAGATTCGGTGGGATAGCGGACTGCGCCCCACTTCCCTGTTTCTAAATTATAAGCGACTAAGCGAACTGTATTTTCAGGGTCATCTTTCCACTGTCTTTGAATGGCGATCCAAAGTGTATTATCAATCATAGTAATTCCTTCTGCAGCCCATTGTTCTGATACCCTAACTAGCTCTTGCGGAAAGAGTATTTCCTCTTGAATAGTTCCCATGGAATCCACATGATAAATCGCATGAGGAATTGATTGATCTGGTCTCCCCTCAGAAGCTAGATAAAATCCACCATCACCATCACTTGTAATACCCTCTAAGTCTAGCTTTTGGGCAGGATGGCCACTTCGATTTACCCTGATTACATCTACAATACGGGCAGGGGTATAATTGGCATTAATACGAAAGATAGAAGGTTGTGAAAAGTAGAAGGAGTCACTGACAGCATAAAGTATCCCTGGTAGAAAAGGATGAGCAGTTAAACCAGATAATGCTCCCCAACCGATTGGTTTTCCATTGATCATAACTGATTCAATCTGTGGATATGTTGGCTTCTTAAAGGTTAGCTCATAAATCATAACGTGTGAGCGAAGCCCACCCTCAGGACCTAAATCAGTTTCATTAGCGCTAGCCAACAGGTTAGTCCCAGGAATTTTTACTGCCGATTCTGGTGATATGCCGGATGGTAAGAGCTGGACAAACTCAGGTGCTAATCCCCTATCTCTGTAGACACCAATAATAGAAGCTTTCTCAGCTAAAAGAAAGATATAGGTTTCACCGTTAAATGAAGCAACTTCTAATCCTTCTGGTTCAATTCCTCTATTCTCAGAACGATTTTCAGGATAATGGCCGACAAGAGCACAGGCATATTCAAAAGATAATCCTGATTCATAGAGCACATCACCTTGGGTATTGAAAATAGTAAATCCACGGGAACCACCCTGGTAGTCCCCTTCGTTGGCTGTAACAAAACGTTCATTGTCTAACCATTTAACCGCATCCGGTTCACGGCGTCTGTTTTTTTGACTGCCATTAAAGATCAATGCCCCATCTTCCCTATTGTCTAAGCCAACTAGATCAACAGTGCCGGCAGAGAAATGAGAGCTAATCTCGCCAGTTTCAGCATTAATAATTACAATATGATTGTTTTCTTGTAATGTAACAACAACGTCATTATTACTATTAAAGTCAACAAATTCAGGTTCTGGGTCATTAGGCGCAATATCAGCTAAACCAGTAAGGTTAATTATTTTTTTACTAGATTGCACTGGAAGATCATTTTCTATAGCAAAAAGAGTAAGATTACCAGCAGGCAATTGGGGAATTGTGCCATTGTTGAAATCCTCATCACGTTCATTTTCGATGGCAATAGCAACAAAACGGCCATCTGGTGAAACTGCAATACTATCTGGTTGTCCCTTTAAGTCTAATCGGGCAATTTCCCTTTTTTCCAATGTTGAAACAACAGAGAGATAACCGGAAGGATGAACATAGTCTTTAGAAGTATTAACAGCAACCAGGATATTATTACCGCTTACTGCAACTGAGGTTGGCTCACCGTCCATCTTAATAAAACCGGCAGGCAAGGGGTTTTTAGGATTGCTAATATCTATCATACCAATACCACCTAATGGGCTATCTGAATAGATAAGCAAAGAACCATCCGGTGTAGCTGTTATAATTTCGGCCGATGATTCACTGTTTATATTCATTGATGAGGGAATATTTAATGCCGTAGAAAAGGAAGCAATTCGTTGAAAGCTCTGTGCAAAAGAGGAGGATCTTATACCGATATAAGCTGATATATTGGCAAAATTAAAAAGTAAAACAAATGTAAAAAAAACCGTTAACATCAAATTGATAGAAACAGTTTCAGAATGTTTCATTTTTTATCTCCTTGTCTAAAAAGATGCATTATATTTTTAAAACTGCAGGTATTTGTTTTATTAAATTTCTATATTGTATTTTTTGAAATATTTTCACTAACTACCTTTGGCATAGAAAATATTAACTCTGTATTTCTATCAGTATCATCACCGTAGCTAGTTTCATGGTTTGCGCCAGGATCATTATATGCAATGTGAGCAATCTCTTCATTACTATGCCTAAATTGCCGAGTAAAAATACTACCAGTGCCGTCTTTATTATCATATATAGTTAACCTTCGCCACTCCTGTGGAAAATCTATTATAGAACTTGTAGTAATCAACCAATAGCCACCATTGTTACTTCTTATTGCTTGAATTGAATTATCGTGTGTATGGCCACATATATGGACTATAACATTTTCATAGGATGATAGGGTATTTTCAAACTCTTTTGGTGATATATCACTTAATATACCTAACCAACTTGTTGGTGGGTGATGTGAAAATATTATACACAGTTTATCGTAATTATTTTCTATTTCACTAATCATCCAATTAAATTGTTTTCTATCAAGAATGCCTTCCGAGAAAGTTTCTTTAGGTATTTCCCCCTTTGCATAATAGTTTGCAGTATTTAAAACAATACAATGTATAAAAGGCTTTGGAGTAAAGCTGTAATAGCCTTCATTTGGTGGTGGCATATTTGCAAAGCCGTGCCCTAAGGGAAGGCTAATAGATGATTTGTATAAATCTATGCATTCATTTGGGTTCAAAAGCATCTCAGGTGCAGAAATGCTTAGCCTATAAATTAATTTACGGGTATCACTGTTAATATTTTTATCATTACTAGTAACAATGCCAAGTAATTTACCAAGGAATAATTCATTATTAATAACACCTTGATACATTACATCGTGATTTCCAATTGCCGCATACCAAGGCAGTGTCCTATCAAGCCCTATGGGGTTAACATAAGCCATTTCTTTTTTTCCAGTTCTATCAAAGTAATCATTTGATATATAGCCGTCAGCAATCTCTATAAACCATCTAAGTTCATTTTCTAAGTCTGTATCGGTGTGATCCCCCGTTGCTATTAAAAAATCCATTGGTTCTAAACTGTGTTGTTTATTGATAGATCTAACTGTTTCATCCCATAAAAGGGCAGAATAGGGGTCTTGATTTCTTGAGATTGTTTGAATTATGCTATCTAGCCTTGCAAAGATTGGCTCATCTATACCCAATAGCTTTAACTCTTCAAATCTTAAAGGATTGCCCTCATCAACAATATGCACATCCGTTAGATGAGCAAAATCAATCAATTTTATTGGTTTACTATTTATAACAGTGGTGTTTGGTGTAACGTTTAGATCATTTCTAACAACGTAATTTTCAGTGTAATTTTTATTAAATATATCACCAAAGCCAAAAGCTTTTAAAGGTTTAGGTAATAAACTTATTGTAGATGTTAATAATGAATATTTTAAAAATTGTCTTCTATTAAATCTTTTATTATATATATTGTTAACCATAAATAATTAACCTATATTTATATTAATTTTATAAAATTTTGTTTATTTATGTGTTAAATATATGTAAATTTATTAATTAATGGGTTATATTTAAAATTTAAAAGATTTATATAAAATATTATTAATGCACTTTTAAATTTGCCGAAGTGGCGGAATTGGTAGACGCGCAGGATTCAGGATCCTGTGGGATCTTCCCGTGGGGGTTCGAGTCCCCCCTTCGGCATTTTATTTTTTCTTTTAATTTTCTATTAATAAAATCAACAAGCAAGGGTCAATTTATTTACAAGATTTTTACAGCAATTTCTATTTAAATGACTAAATTATAAAAATGGATAAACAATTATAAATATATAGCTTATGAAATTTAAATAATTGGCAATCTCTATGATTATAGCAAAAGATAATTATATTAATGTGATTAATGAACAAAAAAGTAAATTAATTGGAATCTTTTTAGATTTATATAATCTAATTGAGCAAAAGACCATAAAAGTTGATATAAAGAAGATTTTAAATGACTTATATGATTATGCCAGAGGATCATTTCCTTTAGAAGAAAAATTGTTATATCACTTTAATTATCCTAATAAATATAAGCATATAAGTGAACATTGTTGGTTTATAAATAAGATTAATGAATTTATAGAGTTAGCAGGCAAAGATAATTATGAAGTTTTAATTGTTGATATTTTTAATTTTTTAGCCTTTTGGATTGAAAATCATATAGAAAAATCAGACTATCTCTTTTTTAAAAATTTGTATAATCTTAAAAATAAAGCTTATTTAAATAAGAATTAAAATTATTATATTATTTAGTAGCGAAACGGAAAAAGCATTAAATTTATGTATTTATTTCTCAGGGATATGTCAAAAAAGCTAATTTTAAAGTTATTTATAATATTAATAACATTTGTTGTTTCAAATTATTTATATGCCACTGATGATAAAAGTGTATTTGGCTTGTGGAAAACTAATAATATAAGGACAAAAAAACCAGAGGCAATAGTTAAGATATATAAAAAGGATGGTAAATTATATGGCAAGGTTGTTAGGTTGTTACCTAATAGGATTAAAGAATTAAATGAGATGGGTGAATATCCACCTCTTTGCAAGAAATGTCCTGGTAGATTTAAGAATAAACCTATCATCGGTTTAGATTTTGTATATGGTTTAGAGAAGGATGATGACAAGTGGGAAGATGGCAAAATATTAGATCCAGAGACTGGTAAGATATATAATGTTAGCATTTATTTAAATAAAGACAATCCAGACATTTTAATGGTTAAAGGCTGTATAGTTTGGCCATTATGTAAAACCCAAAAATGGGAGAGGGTTTCAGGCAGTAGCGACAACAATTAATAACACAAATTTTATAAATTTTATTATAATTTAAATAATTTGCTAATATTATAAACTGCTGAAATCAAGGGTTGCGAGATAGTCATCAACTGTTTCAGCCCTTCTAATTAATTTTATCTCACCATTTTCTTTTAGTAGAAACTCCGCTGATCTAAGTTTACCATTGTAATTAAAACCCATTGCATGCCCGTGGGCTCCAACATCGTGTATCACGAGGATATCTCCAATGTCAATTTTCGGTAATCTTCTATCTATTGCAAATTTATCATTGTTCTCGCATAGAGAACCAACAACATCATATATCTCACTCTGCTTATCATTTTCTTTCCCTAAAACTGTTATGTGATGATATGCTCCATACATTCCTGGCCTCATAAGATTAGCCATATTTGCATCTACCCCAATATATTTTTTATAGGTATCCTTTCCATGAATTACCCTTGTTATTAAATAACCATATGGGCCAGTAATCATACGGCCATTTTCCATATAGATTTTAATTGGATCAAGCTCAGTATTTTTAATCTTTTTATTATAAATTTCTTTAATTTTTTCTGAGACATAGAAGACGTCAACAGGTTTCTCCTCAGGTTTGTAAGGTATACCAATTCCACCGCCCATATTTATAAATTCAAAGTTTATGTTGTGTTCTCTATGTATCTCTATAACTAAATCTATTAGAATATCTACAGTTTCTACAAAATAATCAGCATTTAGTTCATTTGAGGCTACCATTGTATGTATACCAAATCTTTTTGATCCCTTCTCTTTCATTATTTTATATGCCTCAAACATCTGTTTTCTAGTTAAGCCATATTTTGCCTCTTCTGGTTTTCCTATAATTGCATTTCCTTTTTTAAGTGGACCAGGATTATATCTAAAGGATATTAATTCTGGTATTCCTGCTACTTTTTCTAGAATAGGTATATGTGTAATATCGTCTAAGTTGATAATTGCTCCTAATTCATAAGCCTTTTTAAATTCGTTATAGGGGGTATCATTCGAGGTAAACATAATTTCTTCCCCTTTTAGACCAACCCTTTCAGAGATAATTAGCTCGGGTAGACTAGAGCAATCAGTGCCAAAACCTTCTTCTTTTAGCATTTTAATTATATGTGGATTAGGGGTTGCCTTAACTGCAAAGAATTCTTTAAATCCTTTATTCCAAGAAAATGCCTTTAATAAATTTCTGGCATTTTCTCTTATGCCTTTTGCGTCATAAATGTAAAAGGGAGTTGGGTACTTTTTTGTTATCTCTTCTATAAAAGATTTATCAAAGGGTAGTATTTTAGTAGTCATTTACACCTCTTTTAAAAAATTTTAAGATTTTTATTTTATTATTATAATATTTTGAATATATTTCAACCGTAGAGTTTAATTTTGGTGAAGATTAATTGAATTATTATAATATTATAATACCAAGGCCTGTTAATAAATTATTTACCTATACATCAGAGATTCAGTTAGTTAAAGGTACTAGAGTAATTGTTGATTTTAGAAATAGAAAAACTGCCGGAGTCGTTTTTAGTAAGAGTGATATAATTGATCAAAAATGTAAAAGTATAAATTGCATATTAGATAAAGAAGAGCCTTTCTTTAATGAAAAATACTTAGAATTACTTAAAAGGTTATCAAGAAATTATGTATCATCATATGGTGAAGTATTGGATACCTTGATAAACAGAAATTTAT
Source organism: Deferribacterota bacterium (assembly GCA_034189185.1). Classification (NCBI taxonomy): domain Bacteria; kingdom Pseudomonadati; phylum Deferribacterota; species Deferribacterota bacterium. Next base: position 936 of record JAXHVM010000041.1, on the reverse strand, counting down.
TAAAGGCTGATTATAATGATAAAGAGTCTGTAAAATTTAATAAAGTGTCTATAAAATATGATTCAAATGAAAAATTAGATAGTTCCACCTCAAAACTCTTGTCTTTAATAGGTAGAGATAATAGACCTATTTTGTTTAGAACAGATAATATATATAAAAGAATTAGTGCTTATGTAGGACTTATCAAAAAGTTTAATTTACAAGATAGACAAGTTAAGATACTTTGTCCTGACATTGCTACATTAAATAAAATAGTAAGAATTTTATCTCCAGTATTTAAAGACAAGATCGGGGTATATTTTGCTGCTAAAACTTTAAAATACAGAAAAAAAATGCTTTTAGGTTATAGAAATGGGGATGTAGAAATAATTGCTGGCACAAAGAGTGTTCTTGGCTTACCATCAAAAAACGAGGATTTAATAATAGTTGAGGGTGAGGAGGATGAATTTTATAAACAAGAGGAATCGCCATACATGCAATACAGAGATGCTGCTATTGAGTATGCTAGAATCTTTAAAATACCAATCGTTTTAGGTTCTTCAATACCTTCTCTTGAGAGCTTTTATAATGCAAAGAATAATATTTATAAATATCTTTATTTAGAAAATGATAAAAATATAAAGAATGCCAAAGTAAATCTTATTAACATAAAAGAACATGAAAGTATCTCTGGATTAATCAGTATGCCTATCTATGAAAAGATATATAAAAATATAAAAGAGAAGAAAAAAACTTTATTACTAATAAATAAGAAAGGTTACTCTAATTACTTGGTTTGTAACAATTGTGGCAGCAATTTAATGTGTGATAGATGTTCAGTAAATGCTACATATTATAGGAGTAAAGGTTATTGTCTATGTAATTATTGTGGCAAAAAGATAGATATTGTTTGTAGCAAATGTGGTAGTAAGGATTTTTTTGATTTTGGTTTTGGTA
>JAXHVM010000040.1 GCA_034189185.1 Deferribacterota bacterium | reverse complement strand
TTAACTATATCTGTATCAACAATATCACTAATAATATTTTTTCCTTTATTTATGTTTTTGGCTACATCTCCCACATTAACAATACCAATTACCCTATGATCTTTATCAAGAACAAATAGAGTTGATAGATTGTTTTTTCTCATCTTGCGTAAGACTGATTTAGGGCCATCATTTTTAATATATGCAACAGCTTCAGATCTTTTCATAACAGATTCAGCAGTCAATACTTTTGTAGGATCCACATCCTCTACAAATCTCTTTACATACTCGTTTTTAGGATTCATCAATATATCATTTGGTGTACCAATCTGAACAACAAAACCATCTTTCATTAATACTATTCTATCCCCTAATTTTAGTGCTTCATCTAAATCATGACTAATAAAAAGTATAGTCTTTTTCATTTTTTGATGGAGATTTATAAGCTCATCCTGCATTTCACTTCTTATTAAAGGGTCAAGAGCACTAAAGGCCTCATCCATTAGAAGAACCTCAGGATTAAGAGCTAAAGCTCTTGCTAGGCCAACCCTTTGTTGCATACCTCCCGATAACTCTCTAGGATAACTATTTTCCCACCCTTTTAGGCCAACCATTTCAAGGGCTTGCATTGCTTTCTCCTCTCTTTCCTTTTTAGGTGCCCCTTGTATCTCTAAGCCATAGGAAACGTTTCTAAGTATTGGCCAATGTGGAAACAGTGCAAAATGCTGAAAAACCATACCAGTATATTTTTGTCTAAACTGCCTTAGTTCTTTACTGTTTAATGAAGTAACATCTATATTATCAATAAAAATTTTGCCAAAAGTAGGCTCTATTAACCTGTTGATACATCTTATTAACGTAGATTTGCCACTTCCTGACAAACCCATAACAACAACGATTTCACCTTCATATACATCAAAAGAAACATTGACAATACCAATAGTTTGTTTTGTTTTTTTAAAGATTTCTTTTTTAGATAAACCTTTATTTAAAAGCTTTAATGCCTCATCTGGATGGTTCCCAAATATTTTAGTAATATTTTGAATACTAATCTTTACTTTATCTTCCATAATTATCTATAAAAAGAATTATATAAGCTTAATTTAAATTTAGGTGTTATTTGTTAAGATTATATTAATTTTACCTTATATGTATCATAAAAAAATATATAATTAAACATTAAATTGATAATATATTTATTTATCTAAACTTAATAGATTCTTCGACATTTTTTAATTTTGTTATTATATTATTACTTATCCAGTTTTCATCCCACCATTCGATAGGGTTAATAAAGGTTTTATTTATAAACATACCATAATGGAGATGATCTCCACCAGCTAAACCAGTCATACCGGTATTTCCTATAATATCACCCTTTGAAACAATTTGATTGTTTTTAACACTTATTTTACTAAGATGGGAATACATACTGAATAATCCAAAACCATGATCTATAACAACTGTATCCCCAAATATCCCAATAGCTTTTGTCAAAACCACTTTGCCATTATTTGCTGCCTTAACAGGTGCATGTTTAAATGAGGCAATATCTACACCCATGTGCACTTCCTTATCAATTATCTTGCCTTTATATCTATAGCTTCTTTGATCTGCAAAATTAGCTGTTGTTGCACCTTTATTTCTTAGAAAAGCACCACTCCAGTACATTTTATTCTCACTTTTACCAGATAATGTAAATAATTCTTTATAGCTTTTACTTCTTAATCTATTATTAATTTCTAAATATTTTTCTATCTTTGTTTCTTTAGGATCAAAATCAACATATTTCTCAAATTCAGGTAATTTTCTTGATAAAAAGCTATCAGTAATATCTAAAACTTCATGATCAAAATGTTTACTCTTTATATAACAATCAAAACCTTTCTTGCTTATATTTCCAGCCAAATCAACTGCTTGTACGTACAATTGGTCAACTTTATGTTTATTATAATCAAGAGCAAAAAAACATAAATAGATATTATTATTTTTAAAATAACCAGAATATCCTGGAAAAAACTTATTATCTATTATTACACCACTCTTTTTTGTTTTTTCATTCAATTTATATATAACTAAAGCTGATCCACCTGGTGATATATAATGATTACTTGTCAGAACCTCAACCACAGGCGGTTCAGCATCAATTGTGATATCTTTTGATATCTTAGCTGAATTTCCTTTAAACCAACTTCTCCATGAATAATCCCTAGCTATTATAATAAGTTTTGCATCCCCATTGTAAAAGTCTAACTTTAATGGTTCTAACATAAACTCTATACTGTATTTCTTCTTATTTTTATTATAATTAAATAAACTTCCTTTAAGTCTTTTACTATATAAAACCTTGCTTTTATCATCTTGTATTAATTCAATAGATATGCTCTTCAAACCACTTTTTATATCTTTTGCTGAAATATCTAACGCCTGTGAACTACTTAAAAATGTAATATCAGGTTTAATTGCAATAACTGGTTTCTCAGCTTCCATATATTTAAAAAATACCCATATTATCAAAAAAATAAAAATAACAATAGCTAAAAACAAGACGTATTTTGCCTTAAATTTCTTTTTCAATATTTTACCCCTATTTAGTTTTTAAAGAGATTAGTAATAAAAAATAAATATATCAAGTACTAATTTTTATATATTTTTTAAAATTTAATTATCTGTTAAAAAAGATATTATGGCAGCATTAGTTTCTTTGGGTTTCTCCCACATAACATTATGCCCTGCCTCATCAATAACTACTAATCTTGAATTTTTTAGCTTATCACGTAAAAAACTGGCATATTTCAATGGTGTTAATATATCATCACTTCCAACAATTATAAGTGATGGTATCTCTAATTGATCAATTTTATCCATCATATCAAAATTATTACATGCTATAAAATCATTGTATCTTACCATAGGATCTGTTAATGAAAACTCACTTTCAGCTTCTTTTATTATATTATTATCTGTTTTATTTGAATAAGCTAGATAATTGTAGGAATAGCCTAATTTAGTATTTTCTAATATCTCCTGTGCTACCCTTAATTTAGCTCCAGTTGCAACTAATATTATTTTAGTTACAATTTCAGGAAATTTAAAAGAAAAATCTTGAACAATTGCCCCTCCCATAGAGTGTCCTGCTAGTATCACATTCTTAAAATCCATTTTATTAATGAATGAGTAAATAAAATTCGAATAACCCTCTATATTATCGCTTCCTTCTCCTTCACTTCTACCATGACCTGGCAAATCAATTGCCAATGGAAAATATTTCTCAATATTTAAATTAAGCTGATTAAACCACGTATGTGAAGTATTCCCTGCTCCATGAATAAATATTATTGGAATTTTCTCATCTGAAAAATTGCTAGCTACATAATAAGTCTTAATATTATCAACATTTATATATGGCATTATTGTTTGTTTATTATTTTAGTTAATTATTATAAAAATTCAACAAATCTCCTTTAAGCTTTTTCAAAGAGTCCAAATTTGTATACATCATATGTCCAGCCTTATAATATTTAAAGGTTATTCTATTTAATATATCTTTAGGTAACCCTAAATGAGCAACTGTATATTCAGTTGCAAAAAAAGGTGTAGCTAAATCATAATAACCATTTGCAAAAAAAGATTTTAGCACTAGATTTCTTACCATAGCAGTTCTTAACTCACCACTAAAATTTAAATATTCATTTTCAGGAAAATCCCACACAACACCACCACCTGTTACATAGGTTCTTTTTTCCTCATAGCCTAACTCCTCAGACAAATATGATTTAATAGCAGCATTAAAGGCCCCGTCGATAACCCAAGATGAAGGGTCTCCTTCAGGAAATGAAGAATTAATATTCTCAGCATAGCCTAATATCCTTGAATCATATCTACCCGTAATAAGACCATAATCTCTTAATAGTTCTTTCCTAAACTCATAATCTTTTATTCTAATGTTGCCCTTGCGAATAAAATCTTTAGATATGCCTGTAAATTCTGATAATTTTGTTATAATCTCTTCTTTCATATTTTGTTCTAAAAAAACACCTTTAAATAAAGCACCACTGTATTCATTCACCGAAAATGATCTAACTTCCTTAAGAAATGTTTCTAAAGAATCATAAGGGTTTACTATTCTGTTATGATATAGTGCTGTTGTTGCATATGTGGGTAAAAATAATATATATGGCAAATCATTACCCTCATCAAAACTAATCGTTTTATAGTCAAGCACTGTTGATATAAAAACTATGCCATTAAGATACATCCCCTCATAGTTTTGTAGATAATTAGCTACTCCCGCTGATCTCATTGTACCATATGATTCGCCTAATAAGTATTTTGGTGATTTCCACCTATTATTTTCAGTAACAAATCTCCTAATAAATTCTGATACAGAAGCTATGTCATTCATATAGCCCCAAAATTGTTTAGGATCTTCACAACCTAAAGCATGACTATAACCTGTACCTATTGGATCAATAAAAACAAGGTCACTTACATCTAACAAAGTGTATTCATTTTCTACTAATGTGTAAGGAGGGCCTGGAGCTTGATAAGTATCACCTGTTATTACTCTCTTTGGACCAATTGCCCCCATATGCAACCAGAGGGATGCTGAACCTGGACCACCATTATATGCAAATGTTATAGGTCTTGTATCTTTATTATCAATATCTGATCGCATATAGGCTATATAAAAGAAACTTCCAATAGGTTCGTCCTTTTCATTATACACAAACAATGTGCCAGTTTTGGCTTTGTAAGGAACATCTTTACCATTTATAGTTATTATATGGTCTGTTACTACTGTTCTTTCTTGTTCTTCAACATTGCAGTTATTTCCTTCATCATTATTTAAAGTTACCTGTTCTCCAATCTGAGCAAATAAAATAATAGTAGAACAAAAGAAATAAATTATTAACAGATTTAGTATTCTTATCATTTTATCCTCACATAATTATTTATATATATTATATATATATAAAATTTTTAAGTCAATTAAAATAGAATTTTACAATTAACTTGACATTACATTTTATGTATGTTACATATAAACTAATGAATGTTATAAGAAGATTCGTCCAACAAAATTCTTATAACTATTATTTGTATTGTAAAATTGCTTTTGTTAAATCAATAAATTAAATTATGAATTTTAAATATAAAAGTTATTTCTTATCTATAATTTTAATAATTCTATTTATAAACCCAACCACCACATATGGAATTAATACAAAAAGAGAGATCATTAATGCAAAATTGGCTTCAGCAGAGATTGAAGGCGACTTAATGACTGTGTGGTCACGAAAATTTGCAGCATATATGAAAAAAGAAACCAATGGATTATTCAACTTAGATGTTTATCCCTATGGAACACTGGGCTCTGAAATGAATATAAACCAACTCTGCCAATTAGGGGCAGTAGATTTTGTTTATCAAGGAGCAGCTCATCTTAGTGCCTTTGTGCCTGAGTGTGACTTTTTAAAAATTCACTATTTATTACCTAAAGAGAATACAGGTAAAATTATAAAATATTTAGTTACAAAAGGAGATTTCTATAAATTACTAACCAAGGCTTTCAAGAAAAGAAATCTATATCCATTGGCTGTGACATTTGAAGGTTGGCAGTGGATTACATCAAAAAAACCTTTAATTCACTTTGAGGATGTAAAAGGTGTAAAGGTAAGGGTTATGAACTCTAAAATGCTTATTCATCAATATAACGCCTATGGTTTTAGTCCAACTACGATGGATTATGGAGAAATTTATTCCTCTCTTCAAACAAATGTATTAGATGCTCAAATACAGCCAATGTTTGCAAACTATAGTATGAAATTCTATGAGGTATCCCCCTTTTTTACCCAGATGTGGACATCTCCTTTCTTGGGAATAATAGCGGCAAATCTTGATTTTTTTAATTCATTGCCACCTAATTTGCAGAGAAAAATAGAAGACTTTTGGGTAAGTGCTATAATTAAATCTTACGAATGGATAGTGGAGAGAAATAAAAGGGATATGAAAAAAATAAAGGAAGAAAAACCTGAAGTTAAGTTCTATAAATTTAATAATGATGACTTAAATAAAGCAAAAAAAATAATTGAAGAAAAAATAATCTCAAACCTAGATTCTTTAATCGGTAAAAATGCAGGAGAAATTTATAAAATATTAGAAAATGACATAGAGAAAGCAAAAATAACAATTAAACAAAATAAACCCTTTTAAATACATATGAAAAAAATAAATAAATATACAAGATACTTAAGCAGTAAATTACTAAGTATTAATTATTTAATAGAATCAACCCTTATATCGCTAGGTGTTATTGGGTTAGTTATAATCTTAATAGCAGATGTAATTGCAAGGGAGTTTTTTAGAAGCATTTACTATTCAGATGAAATTACAAGGTTTTTGATAATTTTAGTTACCTTCTCTGGTTTGAGCTATGCAGCTAGAAACGCAAGACATATAAGAATGGGGGCAATATCAGAATTATTACCCACTTTTATTGAAAAACCAATAATACTATTATCAACTATGATAAGTTCTTTTACTATGTTTATGTTATGCTATTATAGTATTTCATATCTAATTCATTTAAAAAGTGTTGAGCAATTAACTCCAATTTTGAGAATACCCTACTGGTATTTTATTATTGTAGCTCCAATTGGTTTTTTTATGACTGGTCTACAATATCTACTTGCTTTTATAAAAAATTTAACTCACAAGGAAACTTGGGCATCTGCCATTAAGAAAAATGAATACGACTAGGTGTGTTTAATGAAAATTTTATGGCTAAGCATGATCATTTTGCTTTTATTGGGCCTTCCCTTCGTGATAGTTATAACATTTTCACTCCTTCTTTACTTGTGGACAAATTTAGAGTCCTTTCATTTTGAAGTTATTATACAACAAATGATAAATGGTTTTACCCCTCCTTCTTTGATATGTGTTCCTATGTTTATCTTAGCAGCTAATATTATAAATGCTGGCTATTCAGCTTCAAGAGTAATAAATCTAGTAAAGACTTTTATGGGTCATCTACCAGGGGGTCTACCAATAACAACAACTGCAAGCTGTACTCTATTTGGAGCTATATCGGGTTCTACTCAAGCAACTGTTGCAGCAATTGGTGGAGTAATGAGACCTATGTTACTAAAGGCTGGTTACTCTAGCTCTTACACATTGGCGCTTATAATAAACTCTAGTGACATAGCACTACTTATCCCGCCTAGTATTGCATCTATTGTCTATGGCGTTGCAACAAACACCTCTATTAATAAACTGTTTTTAGCAGGTATAGGTCCTGGTATACTAATATTCATATTATTCTCAATCTATAATTTTTTAGATTCGAAAATTAAAGGTGTTGGACAATTGCCAAAGGCTTCTTGGCAAGAACGTTTAAATGCACTAAAAGAAGCTACCTTTGTAATGTTTTTCCCTATCATTATTATTGGTGGGATATTTTGTGGAATATTTAGCCCTACAGAAGCCTCCGCTGCTGCAGTTGGTTATGCATTAATTTTAGAAGGTATAATATATAAAACATTAAAACCAAAAAAACTTCTAAATATATTTCTAGAAACAGGGGTAATCACTGCTGTGGTCTTTATTCTTGTCGGTGCTGGTCAAGCGCTAACTTGGGTATTAAGTTATATGCGTATTCCTCAGGAAGTGATGCCTGCAATAATGGGTACTGATCCATCCCAGCTAAAAATAATTATAACAATTATTGTAACCTATTTTGTTGCTTGTATGTTTGTTGACCCAATAGTGGCAATTTATATACTTTCCCCCATATTTAATCCATATATAATAAGTTCAGGTATTGATCCAGTATTTATAGGTATTTTAGTAGTACTACAGGCTGCTATTGGCTCTGCTAGTCCACCTTTTGGGTGTGATATTTTTACAGCTCAATTAATATTTAGAAGACCTTATTTAGAAGTAATAAGAAAAACTTATCCCTTTATGATTCTTTTAATTATCTCTACTATATTATTAATTTTATTCCCAGCTATTGCTACATTTATACCTAATATAGCTTTAGGTTAAAATAATATAATTATTCAATAACTTTAGTTCTATATACTGATTTATATATTTATTTTATGTTGACACTATATTAAAAATAAATTAGTATTTTATAACAAGTTTATAAACAGGAGAAATAAATGTTTGGAAGGATTTATATTATAGTTAAATTATTTTTTACCCCTTTATTATTATTTGCCCTTTTTAATTGCAGCGCATTAGCCGCGTTTAAATTAGTTGAGAGCGTATATTCACCAAATAGAGATGTTAAAATAAACTTTCTATTATCTGAAAATGGTGAAATTGCCTACAATGTATTATTTAAAAATAAAAAAATTATAGATACCTCATCATTGGGTTTTACATTGAAAAACATGCCACCCATAAAAGATAATTTCGATGTAATTGGTACTAAAAAATCTATATATAATAATAAATGGGAGATGCCCTTTGGTGAAAACCATTTTATAAAAAATAATTATAGAAAACTAACAATTTTACTAAGAGAAAACACAGATTTAAAAAGGCAATTAAGTATAGTTTTTAGAGTATATAATGATGGTATAGGATTTAAATATTATTTTCCAGAACAGGAAAACTTGAAAAATGTTTATATACTTGAAGAAAATACTCAGTTTAACCTAACTGATGATCACGAAGTATGGTGGATACCAGGGGATTGGGATTCTTATGAACATTTATATAATCATACAAAATTTTCAGAAATTGATGCAATAAGTAAAAGAGATAATCCCGATATTGCTGCCTCGTATATCCCAATAAATGCAGTTTCAACTCCTGTTACAATGAAAACAAATGATAAATTATATTTAGCCTTTCATGAGGCGGCTTTGGTAGATTATTCCTCAATGACTTTACAAATAGACAAAGATAACCTTTCAATGAATAGTGCACTAGTTGGAACAGATAGAAAAGATTACAAAGTAGAAAAGACGACTCCCTTCTATACACCTTGGAGAGTTGTACAAATTGGTGAAAAAGCAGGAGATTTAATTGAATCAAATATAATACTAAATCTAAATGAACCTAACAAGCTAGGTGATGTATCATGGATTAAACCAATGAGATATGTAGGTATATGGTGGGAGATGCATTTGGGAATCTCAACGTGGGACTACGCTGGCACGCAAGATATGGATACATTTATGTCAACAAACCCTGAGCCCACAGGAAAACATGGTGCAACAACAGAAAACGCTAAAAAATATATAGATTTTGCCTCAAAGAACAATATTAAAGGCTTACTTGTAGAAGGATGGAATATTGGTTGGGAATATTGGAGAAACGAAGAGGATAGAGAACATGCCTTTGATTTTGTAACGCCTTATCCAGATTATGATTTGGAAGAAGTTGTAAATTATGGTAAATCAAAGGGTGTAGATTTAATAATGCATCATGAGACCTCCGCTTCAGTTGAAAATTATGAAGAGCATCAAGATGAGGCTTATAGTCTTATGGAATCACTAAATTTACATGCTGTTAAAACGGGTTATGTTGGCTCTATTATTCCTAGGGGTGAATATCACCACGGTCAATATATGGTTAACCATTATTTAAATACTGCCAAAAAAGCAGCGCAATATAAAATAGCTTTAGATGTTCATGAACCTATAAAACCCACAGGCTTAAGAAGAACCTATCCAAATTTATTATCTGCTGAAGGGGCTAGAGGTCAAGAATTTAATGCATGGGCAACTGACGGTGGAAATCCATCTAATCATAACCCTACCCTTGCTTTTACTAGACTATTAGCAGGTCCAATGGATTTTACACCCGGCATATTTGATATAAAATTAACCAAAAAAATTGACAACCCTTATAACGATAGAGTCCATACTACATTAGCTCAGCAATTAGCTTTATATGTTGTTATTTATAGCCCAGTTCAAATGGCTGCAGATTTAGTAGAAAATTATGATAATCATCCTGCATTACAATTTATTAGAGATGTCCCTGTTAATTGGGAGATAACAAAAGTTTTAAACGGTGAGGTTGGTAAATATGTAACAATAGCAAGAAAAGAGAGAAATTCAGATAACTGGTTTATTGGAAGCATCACAAATGAAAAAGCAAGAGATTTTGATATACCCCTTGATTTTTTAGATAGGTTTAAAAATTATACTGCTACAATTTATGAAGATGGAGAAAACGCTCACTGGGATGATAATCCTACTTCTTACAATATTAGAACGATTAAAGTAGATAGGTCCTCTAACATACACCTCCACCTTGCTCCAGGAGGCGGAGCTGCAATAAGTATTTTTAGAAATTAATTATTATAAAGCCAAGGGCTACAATTTTTATTTATTGTAGCCCTTTCATATGATCTACCAACAAGGATTTGTTGAATTTTTATAATAGTCAATAAGAGGTTTACCATTGTCATCCTTTAACATATTTCCATTTTCATCTTTTAACCACTTTGGAGGAACACGATAAGCACGATACACAGCATTAAAACTCAAGCCCACATAAGGTGATATATATTCCCATACTACCTCGCCATCTTTTGTAACCTCAATAATTCTTCCTGTTGCTCCCTCATCAATTAAAGTATTTCCATTGGGTAGTCTTTGGGCAGAGCTTATATAAACGCTAAAAAATCGATGGAATTCCCCAGATAGTGGTATAGTCAGTGCAAATCTATCTATATATTCCCACTTAATTTCATATGTTATAGGATCAAATTCAATAACCCTTGAGAAAAATCTCAAATCGCTTGGAAAGATATTTGGCAAGGCTTCTATATCTAAAAATGAACCAAAGCCTGCTGCCCCACCGTTATCAAAAACCAAAATGTTTCCTGCACCATCAAGCCCCTTTTGTATCATATGTGGATGGTGTTGCCCTATAATTTTACCCAATTTGCTATAAGGTTCGTTTTCATACTCTGGACCAATCTGCCATACAATTTTACCAGTATCTCTATCTATTATCGCAACAATATTTGTATTCCTAGATGAAATCATTATATTTTCAGGGTTAAACCTCTCATCTCCTTGATCATACCATTTATTTTCACCTAATAAGCTAATGCTATTCATATGAAACCAGTCGTAGGCCTCATAATTTCTTGCAGACCTTCTCATTGCCTCTATAGCATCCTCGTCAAAGCCAAGTTCATCAAAATGATCTGTTGTCCTCCAGAAAAAACCACCTTCTTCAGGAGGCACTAAATTTCCATTCTCATCGACCTCATATATTACATCATCGATTAGTTTTCTATCTGTAACAAGTGGAAAGTCAACATATTCATGAGCTAGTACCAATGTACTGCCCTCCAAGGGTTTTGGATTTACGTATGGAGAATAATATCCTGTTGGAAATCCTTCTCTTTCATAGTCATGGTGTTGCCTTGAATACCAAACCCCATTCTCATCTTGCCACCATCTATCAAAGGACCAGAGAACATTTCCATTCCAATCAACTTCTAAAATTGTTTTAGAGTCCATAATATCTATTCCTTCGTAGCCATCTCTACCTATTAGATATCCACCTGGCAGCATTTTGGCTGGAAATGCATATATTCCAAAGGTTTTAACTACTTTACCATCCATATCGATCAGCCTAATTTTTTGATTTTCCATTGCAAGCATTGGTATAGGTGTTAAAAGTGTATAACCTTTACATGTTTTATCTTCATCATACTTTTGAAGTCCCGATATTGGCCTTGGCAATTGAACTGGTGGTAATTGAACTTGTGAAATTGTGCTTTTCAATGAACTAAATATCAAAAAAATTGATATTAAGAAAATTATTTTTTTCTGCATTTTATATCCCTAATTAAATATTTTAATAAATTAACATTATTTTATTGTTAAACAAGATACAATCTTTATGATGTGAAGAAGTTCCTGATAAAACGCAAAATATGTTTCATAGAATAGATTAGTAACTGTTACCAAACTATTCAACGCTTGTACATTATTTATTTAAAGTTTGTAATATTTCAGGCTTTTCTTCTTCTAAGGCCAAAATATTGTGGCATGTGTCACAGTTTGATGAAATAACTTTTCCATTCTCTGATACATGCCTATTATCGTGACATCTATAGCAACCAGGGAATCGCGTATGACCTATATTATTTGGATATGTGCCCCATCCTACATTCATTTCTGGAAATACATTGTTTTCATAGATATTTATAATTTCATTAATTGCCTCTTCTATAGCTTCCTTCTTATTTTTATAGATACTTGGATATTTTTCTTTATAAGTTGCGTTTATTTTATCTCTAATAATATTTCTCGCATTCTTAGTGTCTTCATCAACGGATAACAATGTATTAGTTCCTACTTTTTTAATATATGGAATACTCCTATCAATTTTCTCGAACTGTAAAGCTCTGTCCATTGCTTCATCTGGAAAATAAAATATATGGGTTGGTCTATTATGACAATCTATACAGTCCATAACTCTTTTTTCAGCCTTTTCTATATCTATATTCTTCTCATCAAATTCCTTAGTTTTATAAATTGTTGTTTTCCCATCTTCTTCAACTTTAACCCAGTCTATCTCTTGCCTCTTTTCATCTAATGGTATATATGTTGTTTTTTTAGACTTATCAATATGCCAGCTGTGTATACCTTCTTCTAATATACCACCACCTATATGCATATATAAAACTGTCTTTCTCGGAGTATTTTCTTTGTCCATTGCATATTTATGTAAAACCTTTAGTCTACTTCCAGTGAAATGCTCTGGCCAATGGCATTGTTCACAAGTACCTCTAGAAGGCCTTAAATTCTCAACTGGACTAGGTACTGGTCTATCATAGGAATGAAAAATAGTATTAAACACCTGTCTTGTGCCAGAAATTTTTGATTTCACAAACCAATCTGCGCCTGGCCCAATATGGCACTCAACGCATTTAACCCTAGCATGAGGAGATCTAACATATGATTTATATTCAGGCTCCATAACAGTATGGCAGACTCTTCCACAAAAAGTAACAGTATCCATAAAATGTATACTGTGATAAATTGCAATTGCTAAAACAAAAAAAGTGGCAAATAAAATTACAATAGATAAAAAAAACTTATGTCTTGAATGTGACTCATTAAGATCTATGCTTGGATAAACTCGCCCTTTTTCTCCTGTTTGTTTTCTTTTCCGATAATCAATATAAATACCAATGACTACTATAATTGCCCCAGATATAAATAATATTGGCAGTATTAAAAAGCCCATAATGCCAATATAAGGTGTTATCTCATTCACAAGCAATCCAACAATAACAAAAAATATAATAGCAAATGCACAGAAGGTAGATAATAGTGCTCCTATTAAAGTTAGCCAATTTCTACTAAATAATGAAAAAAATAGATCAAATAACGATGAAAAAAACTTTATCACTTAAAACACCCCATTAATTTTTTATTTTATATATCAAAATATTTTAATTATTTCAATAATAAATCATATCTTAACTAAAGTTATAACAAAATATATTAAAAATGAGAAAAGAGCACCAAATATCTCAAAAGAAAATTCCGGTGGACTAATAAAATAAGCTAATAGGACAACAACAGTTGATATTATCATACTAATAATTGCAGCATACTTATCGCCCTTTTGCCAAAAAATACCCAAAATCAAAGGAATGAATATTGTAGATGTATATATAGTATATGAAAATACAAGAGCATCGATTATAGTTGGAAGCAAATAGGATAATAAGAGCGCAAGAAAACCTACCACCAATACGCTTATCTTTGACAGCATAAGTTGATTTCTAGGTTTTTTATAATAAACAGCAATTATATCTTTTACAATATGGGATGAAGCTGCTGATAAGATAGAATCAGCAGTTGACATAATAGCTGCAAGCATAACAAGTACAAATATAGTGCCAATAACCAAAGAATTGTTCTGAAAAAACAGTCCCATT
>JAXHVM010000039.1 GCA_034189185.1 Deferribacterota bacterium | reverse complement strand
GGGTAGCTTTAAAAAATAATTTAGGGACAACCTATATGCCTATTGTAAATGTGCCTATATTAGGGGTATTTGCTAAATATACAGGCTTAGTCAAATTAGATTCACTTGTAAAGTCGCTACCCAGGTTTGTGCCCTTCAGTTTAGAGAATAATATTTTAGCTTTAAAAGAGGCATACAGGCTGGCGGGTAGTAGAGAATAAAAAAAGGGGTTTATTGTGGAATCAATAGATCATGAAAGTGTTATAGCTGCCCAAAGTTTGAAAAATGCACCTATATCTTTAACTACAACTGAGGTTAATCTTACAGGTAGTTGGAAAATATTCAAGCCCTATATATCCCCTGGAATTGCCCAGTGCATTACATATTGCCCTTTAAATATAGATATACCAAGATATAACTATTTCCTTAAAAAAGGGGATAAAAAGAAGGCGTTAACAGTTCTAAGGGAATATAACCCTATTCCTGCAATATTGGGTAGGGTATGCCCTGGCTTTTGTCGTAGTGGTTGTAATAGGCTTGATATTGATGAAGCTTTAAATGTAAGCATTATTGAAAAATATTTAGGGGATTATGGTATAGGGGTTCCCTACAAAGGTAGTAATAAGCTATACAAGCATAGTATTGCAATAATAGGAAGTGGACCAGCGGGAATTGGTGCAGCCTATTTTTTAAAAAGAAATGGGTTGAATGTAACTATTTATGAAAAAGAAAATAAACCAGGTGGACTTTTAAGATACGGCATTCCCCCTTATAGACTGCCCAGAGATATACTAGATAAAGAGCTAGACAACTTATTTAATTCGCTTAATATTGAAATAGTTTGTAATCAATATATTGATAATAGTGATATTGACAACCTGTTGAAGGAACATGATTTTATATTTTACTCACCAGGCTTAAATGAGTCTGTTACATTAAAACATCTTGAAGATATCCCAAATGTAATAGATGGTCTTACAATATTAAAAGATTTAAATTGTGGTATTATACCGAAAGGAAAAGTTTATGCTATTATTGGAGGTGGGAATGTTGCCGTTGATATAGCTAGATCACTTGTTAGGTTAAATAAAAAAGTTGTTGTTTTGTACAGAAGAACCTATAAAGAGATGCCAGCATATGAAGATGAAAAAAAACAAATGCTAGAAGAAGGAGTTGAACTTAGAGAAAAGACGTTAGTAGGTGATGCTATCTACAATGATGATAAGCTAGATTTAGATATACGCAAAGCTGTTAATATTGATGGAAAGATTGTTGAGGGCAAACTAGTTGACAAACTATCCGTTGATTACTTAATTCTTGCAGTTGGACAAAAAAAATCACAAGAATTAGATAGAGAGACCAATATTTTTTTAGGTGGAGATTATTTGCTGGGACCCACATCTGTTGCTGAAAGTATAGCTTCTTCTAGAAAAGCTTCAGAAAGTATTATAAAACAGCTTATTCACAAAGAAGATCAGGACAATATTCAAACTAATTTTAATAAAAAGATAATAGATTCTAAGAATATAAATAAAGATTTTATTAAAAGATCTTATTCTGTTAAAGCTAGTATAAAAAGAACAGAAGAAAGAATAAAGAGTTTTTCACCAGTTATCCAGGATTTAGGGAAAGATAAAATAGAGAAAGAGGTAAAAAGGTGTATTAATTGTGGTATTTGCAACGAGTGCTCTCTATGCTGGTTTTTTTGCCCTGATAATGCAATATCAATAGCAAAAAATAAAGATGCTGATTATAGTGTTGTTATTTCTTTGGAATATTGTAAAGGCTGTGGTATATGTGCAAAGGTTTGCCCTAGGGGCATAATTGAGATGACAAATATTTAAAAAGCTATGAAAACAGAACATATTGAAGAAAAACAATATAGAGAAATGTTATTGGGAAGCGATGCGGTCTCTACGGCTGTTAAATATTGTGATCCTGATGTTATAGCGGCCTACCCTATAACGCCTCAAACACATATTATAGAGACGTTATCAGAGATGGTTAATAAAGGGGAAATAAAAGGTCAATATATAAAGGTTGAATCTGAAATGACAGCTATAGCAGCGTGTTATGGAGCCTCAGCTGCAGGAAGTAGGGCCTTTACTGCCACAAGCTCTCATGGGCTTGCATTTATGCATGAAATGCTACACTGGTATTCAGGATCCAGGTTTCCTTTGGTGCTAGTTAATGCAAATAGAGCATTGGGCGCACCATGGTCAATATGGACAGATCAAAGTGATAGTATGGCTCAAAGGGATACAGGTTTTATACAGATCTATTGCGAAACTGTACAGGAGTGTTTTGATTTTGTTATACAGGGTTATTATATATCTGAGAGCTTAATGGTGCCTGTCATGGTAATGATAGATGGTTTTATTTTATCACATGTAATGGAACCTTTATATATTCCAACAAAAAACCTTGTTGATAAGTTTTTACCAAAATATAAACCGCCATATAAACTAGATGTAAACAATCCATTGAGTTTTAATGCAGCTTCAAAGGGGGATAGTTTTTATAATTTAAAGAAGATGCAAGATAAGGCTATTAAAGATGCCTGTGGTTTGTTTAAGACGTGCAATAACGAATTTTATAAGATATTTGAAAGAAAATATAGTGCTATTGAAGAGTATAGAATGAGAGATGCTGAGATAGTCTTTATTACATGTGGTGCAATTTCTGGGACTGTTAAGGTAGTAGTTGACGAACTTAGGGAAGATGGTTTAAAGATAGGCCTATTGAGAGTTATACTTTTTAGACCCTTTCCGAGGCATGAATTAGTAAAAAAGGTAGATAACATATCAAAATTAATTATTTTAAGTAGATCCATATCCTATGGAGCAAATGCCACCTTAGCACAAGAGATTAGGTCTGCGCTCTATAATGTAACAAAAAGACCAGCTATTTATGATGTTGTAATTAGTTTGGGTGGCAAAGAGGTTTTTCCAGGGGAGATTAAAAATATAATAAAAAATTTACATGATCTCTCCGAGGAGGAGACTAATTGGCTAAAAGTTTAAACATTGAAGTTAATGGTAAGAATCTAAATGCTAATTCAGATGAGTTTGTTAGCAGAGGGCATATGGCCTGTCCTGGTTGTATGGCTGCCCTATCAATGAGACATCTATTAAAAATTAGTGGTGAAAAAACCATTGTTGTTATACCTGCATCTTGTTGGTCTATAGTTAGTGGTACTTTCCCTACAACTGCCCTCTCAGTTCCTCTAATTCACGTTCCTTTTGCTACATCAGCGGCAGTTGCCTCAGGTATTAAGAGAGCCTTAATTGCAAAAAACAAAGATGACATAAATGTTATAGCATGGGCTGGAGATGGTGGTACCTTTGATATAGGTTTGCAGGCTCTATCAGGAGCAGCTGAGAGAAAAGAGGACATCCTGTATATTTGTTATGATAATGAAGCCTATATGAATACAGGTATTCAACAATCCTCTGCTACACCAATTGGAGCTTGGACTACAACTTCACCTGCTGGTAAAGATATTAAAGATGAAAAAAAAGATATAATTTCCATTATTTTAGCCCATAAACCAGCTTATGTTGCTACTGCCACAATTTCATATCCAGATGATTTCTATATGAAAATAAAAAAAGCACTAGACAAGAATGGTTTTAGGTTTATACACTTGCTATGTGCTTGCCCACCAGGGTGGAAGATTGATTCTCAAGACACTGTTAAAGTTTGTAGGCTAGCAGTTGATACCGATTTTTTCCCTTTGGTTGAAATGGGTGAGAATTATAGGTTATGTCGGACAGTTGAGCCTAAAAATATTGAGATTGATGAGTATTTAAAGGCGCAAAAAAGGTTTAATAATATTAATGAAACATCCAAAAAGGGTATAAGAGATTATATTAAGTTAAGAAATGAAATTTATGGCATTTAGTTAGGTATAATTAATTTCGTGCCAATTCTAATATTAGAAGAGTAGAGGTTGTTTCTTTTCTTTAAAGCCTTAACAGAGGTATTAAATCTCTGGGCTATCGACCATAGTGAGTCACCACTTTTAACTGTATAAGTTTTTATATAGCCTAAATAGCTTGGAAGTATAATTTTATCCCCTGGTCTAATTAAGGAAGGGTTGATTCCATTATTATAGGAGATTAATTTTTTGAGTGGTATACCTAATCTTTTTGAGATGCCATACATTGTATCACCTTTTTTCACAGTATATATCTTTGGCAAATCATAGGTTACTGCCTTTGCGAATTTCGGTGCTATCCTTTTATTAAAAACACCTTTTATAGGTATAAATAACGGTCGATTGTTATATATGTCGTTATAGTAATAGCCGTTTAATGACAAAATTTCACTTGTTGATACGCCAAACCTGTTAGCTATAACTGATAATTTTTCGTTTTTTTTAGGGTAATAAATGTGAACCTGTATTTTTTCACTATATGTGAGTTTTTTAAGTTTTGTTTGCAGTATTTCTTTTGTACCAAAAGGGATTTTAAGTTCATAAACAGTGTTAGGGGGTGTAATGGGCCTTTTTAGTTCTGGATTGAATTCTTTAATTTCCTGGTACTCCCTATTTATTAGCTCTGCTACAACAAAGAGATTGATAGGTTTTGTTAACTTTATTGTTTCAAAAAAGAAACCATCTGTATCAGTATTGTCAAAACCATAAGCCACAGCATTTTTATATAACAACAATTGGGCTATAAATTTTGGTATGTAGTCTTTTGTTTCTCTTTTAAAATAATTGTATTTAGAGAGTTTTCTAAAGTCTTTAGTGTTGTATTTATCTATAGCATTGTATACCGTATACATGCCAGCGTTGTAGGCAGCTAATGCTAAATACCAATTATTAAAACGTTCATATAAATCTTTTAAATGTTTAGCTGCTGCTTTAGAGGATTTGATAAAATCTTTTCGTTCATCAAGCCAAAAATTATTTTTTAGGCCGTATTGTTTACCCGTTGATTCAATAAACTGCCACATACCGACTGCCTTTGCATGTGAGATCGCTTGAGGGTTAAAACCACTTTCAGCAAAAGGAAGCAATGCCAAATCACTTGGCAAACCTTCCCTGATAAAAATTTCTTCAATAATATCTTTATATCTATTAGATCTATCTATCCATTTTTGAAACATTGAGGCAAATCGTGTTGAATATAAATTAATATAGTAATTAACCCTATCATCTATATATATTGGAATATTATATTCTTTTTCTGAACAAAAATATTTTTTTGCATTTTTAAAGCTCAATTTCTGGTTAAACTCTAGATAGTTAGCTATAGATAATGTTGATTTATCAAGGTAAAGCTGGTCTAGTTTACTTTTTTTAGTATTTTCAGTGTTTTTTTTATTTGTAACTGCAGGTGGGTTTTGCAAATTTTTTACTCCTGTGCAGTTAACAATATTAATAATTATTATTATTAATATTAATAATGTTAATTTCATATCTTTTTTGATATCCCCTTTTTTACTATATTAAATTTTCTATCTATCTCTTTTATTGTACTATATTGGTATTTAATATCCATTAGATAGCTATATTTTTTAAAAAAATTTAATAATATTTTCAAGCGCACATATTCTATATATTCAATATTTTTACTTAATTGCATATCTGTATCTGAAATTTTAACAATACTCTTTACATCTATATAATCAAATTCAAAAAAAAGTGATGCCCTAAGACAAAACTCATAATCTTCGCAAACCCTTAATGTTTCATTAAAATACCCTACTTTATCAAATACTTTTTTATTAACTAAAAGGGTTGAAGGGGAAACCCTACATTTATCTAAAATATAGGGATAGATGTGCCCTGACAATCCTTTAAAATCTTTTGGTTTGTTGATAAATTTGTCTATTTTATACCAAAATTCATTTGTATAGGAGATGTTAATATTTTTATTGTTTATTATTCTTTTTACTTGGTAGTTTAATTTAAAGGGCAACCAGAGGTCGTCGGAGTCTAAAAGGGCAATATAATCACCAGCTGAACATATTATACCCTTGTTTCTTGCTGTTGAGACACCTTTGTTTATTTCTAATTTTATATATTTAATATTTTCTAAATGTAGATATGGCTCAAGGGAGTTTTCAATATCAACGGTAGAACCATCATCAACAACTATAATCTCATAGTGCTTATAATTTTGGCATAATACACTTTCAATTGCACGTATTAAAGGCTGAATCCTGTTGTAGACAGGTATTACAACAGAGATAAACATATTATACAGGGTGCTTTTTATCGCAGACTACCTTAAAGACAATTATTGTATGTGTCTCTTGGAAGCCAGGCTCTTTTTTTAGTTTACTTAATAGTTTAGAAAGTGTTTGTGTATTTTTAGTTATCACTTTAATTATTAAAGTGAAATTACCGCTTACTTCATAGCATTCTACAATATCATCGTCGAAGTCTAATATCTTATTTTTAAAGGCTTCCTCTAAGGCTGAATCATTTATAATTAAACCGATAAGTGCAATAATATCATAACCTATCCTTTGATAGTCAATATCAATTGAATAGCCTTTTATTATCTTTTCTTTCTCTAAGTGTTTGATGCGCTCTATTACTGATGGTGATTTTAAACCAACTGTTTTTGCAATATCAGAATAGGGCGTACGGGCATTCTTTAACAATATGTTTATAATTTTTCTATTTATATTGTCTAGCTTATAAAATTCATTTTTTTCACTCATTATCGTTTTCAATAATCTTTCTTATTTTTGGTGTTATATATATATTCGATAGGTCAAATTTTTTTAAAGCCTCACATATTATTGAAACCTTATAATCTAAATTAGATTTTCTATCTAAAAATATATAGTAGTCATTATATATCCTACATAAACCGCCCTTTAAACCAGTATTTGCATAAACAATCTTAACAGAGAGCTTCGATGATAAATTTTCTAATTCAGTTAAAATATCTGACTTATTCACAAATAGATGTTATAATATTTTTATTATTTTTTCAATATTTCACATCAGTTATTTGAAGTTTTAGAATTTACAATAATAAATATTAACCTTTTTACGATAAAACGCTTGTGTTTTGGTTTATTGGGTATTATCTAGAAATTTTTTTATAATATTTGTTTGATCATCAAATTCTAATAAGAATGCATCATGTCCATAATTTGACACAATATTTTCCCAGTAAACATTTGTGTTGTATCTCTTTAATATATCCACAATCTCAGCTGTTTGGTATGTTGGGAATAGAAAATCTGATGTAAACGTTATAAAAAGTGCTTTAGAGGTTATTCTTTTTACAGCCTCTTCAAAGGACCCATAACCATAGGATAGATCAAATATATCCATTGCTTTTATTATATATAGGTAACTATTGGCATCAAAATAGTTTACAAATTTATACCCATTGTATCTAAGGTAATTTTCAACCTCAAAATATCCAAAAAAATCATATATTCCTTCATATGTTGCATATCTTCTGTCAAATTTTTTATGAAATGATTGATCTGACATGTATGTTATATGTCCTACCATTCTAGCAATTGCAAGACCAACCTTTGGTGGCACGCTATCGTAATAGTCCCCGTTATTCCATAGAGGATCATTCATAATCGCAAATCTGCCTACTGAATTAAAGGCAATCGCCATTGGTGATATCCTGCCGGCTGTTGCTATTGGAATAATAGATTTTATTTTTTCTGGAAAATTAACTGCCCAACTTAAAGCTTGCATCCCTCCCAGTGAGCCGCCTGTTACTGTTAATAATTTCTCTACCCCTAAGTAGTCAATAAGTTTCTTTTGGAGCTTTACCATATCATTAACAGTTATTACTGGAAAAGTTATCCCATAGGGTTTGCCTGTTGATGGATTAATTGATGCTGGTCCAGTTGTACCAAAACAACTGCCTAAAAAATTAGAGCATATAACATAATATTTGTTAGTATCAAAGGCCTTGTTTGGTCCAATCATTCCATGCCACCAACCGGGCTTTTGATCTTCTTTACTATTATAAAAGGCTGCATGAGCACTGCCTGTTAATGCATGACAGATCAAGATTGCATTATCCTTTTTTTCATTTAACGAACCATAGGTTTCATAAGCTACCCTTAGATTAGTCAATATACGTCCACTTTCTAAATAAAACTCATCTTTGAAATAAATATGTTTAGGCTTTACTATCTCAATTTTTTCTTTCATTAAATTAAAGCATTATTTTTATATTATTTAATAAATTATACAGCAATTGTCAAATTAATTAGATTATAATTAATATTAATACCTTCTATGAGCTAATTGATCCTTTGTAATATTTACAATAATCTTGCAAGGGACATTTATGACATAAAGGCTTTCTTGCTTTACATATTTCCCTTCCAAAGGCAATAACCTGATGAGACCATTTTGTCCAGACAGTTTTTTCGCCTAGAATATTCATCAACTCCTTTTCTATTTTATCAGGATCATCACTATTAACTATACCAAGCCTTTTAACAACTCTTTTTACGTGTGTATCTACCACAAGAGCAGGCTTTGAAAAACAGTTTCCCAAAACTACATTTGCCGTTTTCCTGCCTACCCCTGGTAGGGTAAGTAGTTCATCCATTGCTGAAGGAACCTGACCACTAAATTTTTTAACTATTATAGATGAAAGCTCTTTTATATTTTTAGATTTATTTTTATAAAATCCAGTTGGTTTAATATCCTCAGATAATTCTGATAAAGGTGCATTGGCAAAAGCTTGAGGAGAGTTATATTTTTTAAATATTTTTTCAGTAACTTTATTTACCCTTTCATCTGTACACCTTGCACTAAGTATTGTTGCAACAAGTAATTGAAAAGGATTATTATAGTTTAGACTGCATTTTGCATTTGGAAATTTACTATTTAAAAAATCTATTAATTTGTTGGCTATAGAAACTTTATCTTCCATAATTATTTATAACACAATATTGCATTGCATAAACCAAAAGTCATTGAGTGGTATTCTACTTTTTTGAAGTTAGCAGCATAGATCATCCTTTTTAATTCCTCCTTTTTTGGGAAATTATATACAGATGTAGGCAGATATAAATAGGCCCCATAATTCTTAGAAACAATTCCACCTATAAAGGGCAAAATATTTTTGAAGTAGAAATTAAATAAAGATCTAAACAGTTTATTTTTATCGGGTGGAGCAAGCTCTAAAATACAAAATATGCCATTTCTTTTAAGTAGACCATTAATTGTCTTTAAAGCAGTGGGCTTGTCAGGAAAGTTTCTAAACCCAAATGCAGTTATAATTCTATCGAAGGATTCATCTTTAAAGGGCCTGGCATATATATCAGCTAAAACAATATTTTTTGCCTCTATCTTTTGTTTTGCTCTTTTAAGCATGTTAAAACTAAAGTCTAAACCAAAAATTTTACTATGCCCATATTTTTTCTCTAATATTCTATATACATCACCTGTGCCCATAGCTAAATCTAATATGCGCTTACAATTCTTATCTATAGACAAGAGGTTTATGGCTTTATATCTCCAATATCTGTCAATATTTAGACTTAAGAGGTGGTTTAAAAAATCGTACCACGGTGAAATGCTGTCAAACATTTTTTGTATATTATTTTTCATTTTTATTATATTTTACCATTTTTATACATTTGCTTATCCCTATACATTTCTATATCAGCTAATGCTATAAGTTCATCAGCATCAATATGTTCCTCTGGCGAGCACTCTGCAAAGCCTTTTGCTATTGTAATCTTGTAAGGTTTGTTGCCCTTTTTATTAAAATCGTCAAGTTTTTTCATAATCCTATCGATAATTTCTCTTGCTTGCTTTTCTGTGCAATCAACAAAGATTATTAAGAATTCATCGCCCCCAAGCCTGCAGATAGTATCAGATGCTCTTAAACTATTTTTAAGTATTTCAACAACCTTTAATATCATAAAATCGCCCTCATTGTGGCCAAAATTATCATTAACATATTTTAGGTCATTAATATCAATAAAAGCAACTGTTAAGACCTCTCCCCTTCTTTTTTCAATTTCAATTTCCTTTTTTAATAGTTCTATCCCAGTTCTCCTATTTAGCACCCCTGTCATTGCATCAGTAGAAGCATTTAATTGTAGTTCAGTTACATCCCATCCTGCAACTATTACAGCTCTTATATGATGATTCTTGTCGATGAGAGGGATTTTTTTGACCTCGTAAGTCACCTTCTTATCTTTAGATGTAAATGAGATTTTTTTTGTTATTATATCTTTTTTCTCAACTGCCTCTTTAATATCAAAGAAATCTCTAAAAGCTTCCTTATCAATATTAACATATTCCATAAGTTCCATTGTTGTTTTATTTTCGAAGTCCACATCCTTTAGACCAAATATTTCTAAACACAAAGTATTTGATATATACCATTTTTCACCCCTACTTAGAAAAGCTATTATCGTAGGTAATGATTCTATTAGCATTCTTAGATTTTCTTCACTTATTCTTAGATTTTCTGAAGCAGTTCTTCTAGTTAGTAATAGATATGCTATGACAATTGATGAGAAAAATATTAGGATTATAAAAAATATTTGCCTGCTAAAAAACCTTTCTGCTATATTTTTGTAATTTATTTTTTCTATATTCTCTTGGGGAACATAAGAGAATATATACCAAAAATAACCCTCTCTTTGATTTGTTATGTACAATTTATCATAGGTGAAGAGGCCGTATATATTGTAAAACTGCCCTGTTTGTTGATCCGCTGACATTAAGTAGGGTATTAGTTTTGGGAATTTATCTAACACATATTTTGTAGTAATGCCATTATGCTTAGTTATATTATCAATATTTGTTTTAGGGGAAAGTTTTCTAATATTAAAAGATGAGATTAAATATATATTATTTGTCTTTTTCTGGAAATTTTTAATATATTCAGCTAAAAAGATTTTTCTATCAATTTTTAAAAGTAAATATCCCTTTTTATTGCCTAGACTATCATAGATGGCGGTACCTAAAATTATATTACTTAAATTAAAATCCCCGCCATATTCCATATAGAGCTCAAAGGGTGATATATAAATCTCACCTTTATTTAATTTCTCTATATTTGAGATATGCTTAGCTATTGTTGGATTTAGCTTATTTTGTGGGGTAATATAGGGGTTATATTTCCCGTTTTTACATTGTAGCAGTATGTTGCCTTTTAGATTTATTATATCAAGGCTTTCATATAATTTATTGTTTGCAAGAAAATCTAAATTACCATTAATTAAAAACTGTTTTATTATAGGGCTTTCACTTATTGGGCTAAAGAAGTGGCTGTTAGAAGTCTTTAAATAGGAGATATCCCCCTTTATTTCTCTAAGAAATGAGCTAAAGTATGCAAATTGAAATTCAACTTTCTGCCTTTCATTAAACTCTAATATCCTATGTTTATTCTCATGCTCTTTTATATACATTGAATATTCAAACATAAAAAGTACGGCAATTGCTGGAAGAAAAAAAAATAATATATATGCTACAAATAATAGGGTATTCTTACTGAAAATTTTGTGTTTAAGCCTAATAATTGGCAACATTTTTTGACTGCTAATTTTTTATAATTCTTATAATATCATTATAAAAAGCAAAAAAGGTAAGTGCTAAGATGAGGGCTAGACCAATTATTTGCCCGACCTCTCTTGCTTTTAAGCTAACGGGTTTCCTTCTTATCGCTTCAATAAAATAGAAAAAAAGGTGACCTCCATCTAAAACAGGTATGGGCAAAAGATTTAATATGGCAAGATTAATACTTATTACAGAGGTAAATACAAGCAAACTGTTTAAACCGGCTTCAGCTGTGTCTTTAGCCATTTGGAATATAAGGATAGGTCCGCCTATATTGTCCGCTGGGACAACCCTTTGAAATATCTTAACTATACCAACTAGTGTAAGTTTTGTTATCTCGTAGGTTCTAGCAACTGCCATACTGAGTGATTCTAGCGGGTTGTAGCGTACAGTTGTTATATCATTACTTGGAGTTATACCTATTAAGCCAACCTTTATTTTTTCACCAAAGATATTTTGACTCTCCTCTAAACTTGGTGTTATTGTAACCTTTTTTATCTGCCCCTTTCTTTCTATCTCTAATGTTAGCTTATTGTCAGGATTTTCCTTTACAATAGAACTCATCTCCTCCCAAAATTTAATTTTTTTGCCATTTATAGAGATTATTTTATCGCCATTTTCAAGTATGCCATAGGCAGGCATATCCTTTTTAACCTCCCCTACAATGGGCAATAACTTCGGCACTCCTATCATAAATACTATAAAAAAGAGCACAACAGCCAAAAAAAAGTTGGCTATTGGCCCAGCAGAAACAATTAATATTCTAGAGATAAGGGGTTTTTTTGAGAAGGCTTTATTAGACAATTTTTCATCAA
The DNA here is from genome assembly GCA_034189185.1 of Deferribacterota bacterium. Lineage (NCBI taxonomy): Bacteria > Pseudomonadati > Deferribacterota > Deferribacterota bacterium. The sequence continues at coordinate 1,886 of JAXHVM010000039.1, read as the reverse complement.
CTTCACTGGTGGGATCCTCTCCATACATTTTTACATAGCCCCCAAGAGGAAGTAGGGAAATAGCATATTCAGTTTCTCCAATATTTTTTGAATAAATTATTGGTCCAAAACCAATAGAAAAGCGTTCAACATATACCTTATTTAGTTTGGCAACTATAAAGTGGCCAAGTTCATGGATAAATATTAATAACGCAAAAACTAATATAGCAGATATAATTCCAATCATTTGTTATATTCCTCTATTTTGTTATTTATTTTAATTTTAATATAATTCCTAAAGCTTAGAATATCATCAATAGATTTTAGTTTCAAAGGTTTTATTGTATCAAGGGTTTTTTCAATTATATATTCGATTGCTAAAAAGGGTATTTTCTCATTTAAAAAAGCATTAACAGCTAATTCATTTGCAGTTAGTAGAGCTACAGTATAGCTGTTGAAACTAGATTTTATAATATCTTTTACCTTAGCTAAAAGTGGAAACCTTTTGTAGTTAGGTTTTATAAAAGTTAGATTGCCCACATTTGCAAGATCTAACAAGGTATAATCTGCCACTATTCTATTTGGATATGTTAGCGCGTAAGTTATAGGTATCCTCATATCTGGCACGCTTAATTGAGCAATTGTACTACCATCGATAAAGTTGACAAATGAATGAATTATTGCCTGTGGGTGTATTATTGTTGAGAGCTGATCTGCTGGCATATTAAACAAATAGTGAAGTTCAATAAGCTCTAAAGCCTTATTCATCATAGTTGCAGAATCTATTGTTATACTATTACCCATTGGCCATACAGGGTGTTTTAAAGCATCTTTTAATGTTATGTCTTTTAATTCATCTCTCTTTTTATCTAAAAAAGGGCCACCTGAGGCTGTAATTATTATATCTCTAATATGTTCTTTTTTATTGCCTTGCAGACACTGGAAAACCCCTGAATGTTCCGAATCAATAGGTATAATATTGATGTTATTAATATTTGCAAGCTCCATTATTATATTTCCGGCTAAAACAATTGTTTCCTTATTGGCTGTTGCTATATTAATTTTATTTTCAAGTGCATATAAAATAGTATATATGCAATCTATGCCACTTGCTGCAACAACTAATAGATCTAAATGTTGACTCTCTATTATACTTTTAATACTATCCCAGCCAAAATATAAGTTATTATCCCTATAATTTTTTTTTATACCTGTTGCAACGATGTATTTAGGGTTATGTACAGTTTTTTGTTTTTTAATAAGTTCTATATTTTTATGGCAACTTATAAATATAAGTTCAAAATAATCTTTATTTCTTTCAACAACATCTAAAGTTTGTCTACCTATATAACCAGTAGAACCAATTATGCCAATTTTTTTCATTATGTTCTAAAAAAAATATATAAATATATAATGGGCACTGCAAATAAAAGAGAATCTATCTTGTCAAGTAGGCCACCATGCCCTGGTATAACCTGGCCACTATCCTTTACATTGCAACTTCTTTTAAACATAGATTCTACAAGATCCCCGATTGCACCTGCTGTAATAATAGCAAAAGTGATAATATAAAAATCTAATTTTTTTGAAATGGTAAAATAGTCATTATAAATAGTGGCTATAATAAAACCACCAAAATAAGATCCAATTAAGCCTTCAACTGTCTTTTTTGGACTAATTATTTTATACAAACTTCTTTTTCCTAAATATTTGCCAAAAAAAAGAGCTGAACTGTCAGATGCCCATATTACAAAAAGCGTAAATATAAGGTAGTTTGTATATTTAATTTGTAAAGGGAGGATTGGTGATAGCAGAAGTGGTATATATGTAATTGTGATAAGGGTAGCACCAATACTAGTGAATATTGATTGTAGTGGATTTGTAGAGAAAAGCTTTAAAGTAAAAGC
>JAXHVM010000038.1 GCA_034189185.1 Deferribacterota bacterium | reverse complement strand
TGCTCTTTGAGACACCTAATTTTCTTTCAGCTACATCCATAGATATGGGTAATGTCCCGCTGCTACTTCTGGTAACAAAGGCAGTTATTATAGCTTCTTTTGCCTTAGAGAAAAATTTAAAGGGAGAACATTTAGCATAGTATAATAAAGGAGCGTAAATTAGAATAACTAGAAGAATTAGAGCTAAATACATTACTGATATGATAACAAGTAGGTTTTTTAAAACACCAGCACCTTGAGATCCAACAGTATAAGCAATTAAAGCAAAAACGCCAATTGGCGCATATTCCAAAATCCATTCAACTATTTTGTAGATAATCTCAACAAATGCGTTAAATATATTGAATAACAATAAAGCCTCATCTCTTTTGCTAGAATTTTCTTTTAAAATGGAAAGAGCTATTCCAACAAGTAAAGAAAAGAAGATAACCGGTAAAACCTGGCCTTCGGCAAAGGATTTAAAAATATTGGTGGGGAAAACTTGTAACAGAGTATCTATAAATGATGCTTGATTTACCTCTATTGTTTTGCTGCTACTGATAGACGGTCCACCATTTAAATATTCTAATCCTCCTATATGGAAACCAAGGCTAACAACCAGTCCTATTATGACAGCTAGTAATGTTATAAGAACATAAAATAAAAAAACTTTAATTCCGATGGAACCTAGTTTTTTTGGTGATACACTTGCGGCTCCCACTATCAGCGAGAATGCAATAATTGGTAAAACAATCATATTTAGAAGTCTTAAGAATATGTCGCCAAATATTTTAATATGTATAGTATTTTCACCTAGAATCATCCCTAAAAATACACCCAATATTAATGCAATTAAGATACGTGTTAATAGGTTAGTTCTGAAATACCATCTAAACATTGACTACCTCGCTGTGTAATGCTATAAATAACTAACTTATAATATTATATTGGTTGAGAGGTTAATATGCAATCAAAAGTGTATTTTATTTCTGCTAGAGCTGAAAAATTTAAATATGAATCTGGATTAATGGGAAAATATGAGAAGTTATTAGAAGATTTTAATTTTCAAAATTATATTGAAAAAGATGCTGTTATACCTATTAAGATACATCTTGGTAATAGTGGGGCATTTAGAACTATAAGGCCACAATTTGTACAAAAAACAGTTGAACGATTGAAGAAAGTCCCATCAAAACCTTTTGTTACTGACTCAGTTAGAATAGAAGCCTATAAATATTTAGAGGTTGCAAATTCTGCAGGTTATAATTACTTAACACTTGGAGCTCCTGTTGTTATAGCAGATGGTATGTATGGGAAAGATTCAATAAAAGTAAAATCAGGACCTTTATTAGATGAGGTTTCCATTGCTTCAGCGATTTATGATGCTGAATCTATGGTCGTTTTGACCCATGTTAAAGGTCACGTTCAAGCTGTCTTTGGAGGAGCTATAAAAAACATTTCTATGGGTGGTGTATCTGGAGCCCCAAGAGGTGGTAGCTGGAAGCACGGAAGAGGTAAAATGCATTTTTTACATGGTGATATTATGAAATGGAATAAGGAAAAATGTGTATTTTGTTATAATTGTGTGCAGATTTGTCCTGAAGAGTGCATTGAATTTGTAGATAATGTTTATACCGTTGATGAAAAAAAGTGTGTTAGATGTGGAAGGTGTGCTAGAGTCTGCCCGGAAGATGCTATTGAGGTGCCTATAACACACGTGGATTTTATGAAAGCTGTTAGTGAAGGCGCTAAGGCTGTACTTTCAACATTTAATAAAAAGAGGGTAGTATATATTAATTTTATGTTAGAGATGCAGCCTGAATGTGATTGCATGTCTATTGCTGATACCCCTGTTGTGCAAGATCAGGGTATATTATTATCTGATGACCCCGTAGCAATAGATAAAGCAAGTTTAGATATGTTAAAGAATATTAAAACCTTACCAAACTCATTAGCAGAAAATATTGAGGTTAATGGTGAAAGAGACGTATTTTCAATATTACATGGCAAAAATGCCGACAAACAGTTATTAGAAGCTGAAAAAATGGGCTTAGGTTCAACAAGTTATGAACTAATTAAAATGGCTTAGGGTTATATAATTTTAATATGTTTTACTTTTTTTAATTTAATTTTAGTATTTAGCCTGTAATTATTAATTAATTGAGCAATACTTTTCAATAATCCTATTAAAGCTCTTTTGTGGAAACTAAAAAAGAGATGCAAAATATTTATTAATTACCTTTCTAAAAAAAGGGAGCGCCTTAGTTTAAGATTTATCGTAAATTAAAATTGTCACCAATTCATATTCATATCTTACTTCATAATTGAGGTATAAATATGAGTCAATCTTGTAAATAAAAACACAATTGGTTATTATCTAAATGTAGAAACCAATCAAAGAAATGAACTTCATGAAACTAGTGTTTTAATAGTACATAATGAAAGGTATAATTACTTGACATCGCTCAAAAATTAAATATAATAATTCAATGTACTTTAATAGAGTTAATTTAGATAGTGTTATTCTATATAATATTAGCAATTTGGTAATAATAAAAATTTAAAAAAAGGAAAAGGAATTATATGGATCATAATAATCGAATTGCCACGGAGCGTTTTTTTGAATTTATGAATCAGACCCCCTTCTTTTCATGGGCAGGTCTTAAGATTATCGATGCCCATAACGGAGAGGCCACGATTGCTCTAGAGGTTCAAGACCACCACCGCGGTGGTGGTGGAACAGAGGCTATTAATGGCGGCATCGTAGCCTACATGTTCGACGGACTTTTAGGTATGGCGATCGCCTCCAAGTGGGGTAGTGATATCATAGGCCAAGTCACAGTTAGCTTGAACATCGAATATCTAAGGATGATCCAGGCCTCCACCATGGTTATGGGAAAAGGAAGAGTTGTACAACTGACAAAGACGCTCGCCTTCGCCGAAGGGGAGGTGTATGATGAGAAGCAGGTATTATGCGCGAAGTGTACAGGAATCTATAAAGTTTTCCGCTCAAATGCCTAAAATGTTAACGAATTGTTTATCAAGTATATTTAATCCATTGTAAATTATTAAAAATAATATAAAAATAGAAATTCAATATTTATACAGATGCTTTGTTTATTTATAAAAGGTTGGTAAATCATTAAAGCTTTACAATGGAAAAACTTTAAATTTGAATCTTAGGAGACTTATTTATGGAATTGTCAATTATATATCACAGTAAAACGGGAAATACAAAAGAGATAGCCCAGATAATTGCTAGTGGAGCAAAAGAAGTAAGAGATGTAGAAGCAAAGTGTATGCCCATAGAAGAGGTTGATGGTGAATATCTAGATAGATCAAAGGCTGTTGTTTTTGGATGCCCCACATATCTTGCTGACATTTCGTGGCAATTAAAGAAATGGTTTGACGAATCAAAACGTTACAATCTGAAAGGGAAACTAGGGGCTATGTTTGCTACAGAAAATTATTTAGGTGGAGGAGCAGATTTTGCTTTATTGACATTAGCAGGGCATATGCTAGTTAAAGGGATGTTAGTATATTCTAGTGGTTCTTCGGAGGGGCGACCATATATTCATTATGGTGCTGTATGTATTAAAAATGGTGATTCTGAGCAGCGGGAAAGAGCAAGGATTTTTGGTAAAAGAGTTGCTTTAAAAGCTACTGAGTTGTTTAATAGTTGAAAAGAAAATTTGATTTGTAATAAACTTGAGCATGACTTAGAGTGAAGATATTGCTTTTATAATAAAGCAAAGGTTAGTGAATATGGACAGGAATGTTGAAAAATATTTTATCTTTTAGCCAATAGATTATAAGAAAAGATTTGCTCTTATAGTAGCTTTTATGAGTTATAAAAATGTTATTTGTTTTATGCTTGTAGATTATTGATTAATCATTTTATAAAAAATAATTTAAATTATTATTTATGTAATTGTGTTATAAGGAATACAACAGGCGCAGATCATTTTACAGATAACAACATTCCTAGAATAATCTTTTAGAAATAAAAATAAAGCAAGTAAACCTTATATTATTGTTTTTTTAAAAAATATGTGAAATATTAAAGTTGTTATATTTTTGATAAAAGTTGTGGCTAAAGAAGGTAAAAATGATGATTGTTTAGAGATATACAGCCTTCTGAAATTATGGAACACCCGTTAAAGAGCTAGTTTATCTATAGTGATAAGCCAGCTTAAATATAGATATCTGTTTTTTTTAAAATTATTTTATGCTATTATATATTTATAGATTTGATTAAAAATTATTTATTGAAGGAGGTAATTATGAGTGTTAGAACATTTATTTTTATCTTTTTAGTTTTCCCATTTACTTGCATATGGGGAGCAGGGCTTATTTCTACTAATGATGCCTTTTATGAATTAAATTATAATGGAAATGTTAGATTTGTTGATACAAGGGATGTAAAATCATATCAAAGTGGGCATATTGCAGATGCAGTGGTGATTATTAATAGTGATCTCACAGAGACAGTTAATGGAGTTCCTGGTATGGCTAAACCTCCACAAGAGATTGTAAATATTTTTAGAGAAAATGGTATTGATAGAGAGAACAGGGTTATTGTATATGCAAATGGTAGCTCTCCTAATGATTATATGTATGCCTCACGGATTATTGCTCTTTTAAATTATGTTAAAATTAATGATACATACTTGATGGATGGTGGCTTTACAAAATGGGTTTCAGAGAATAAGGGATATGAAGCTGGCCCAGAGATGGCATCCCCTTCAAATTTAGTATATAATGGCTATGATAGTAATATACTCGTAGATTTAGCCTATATTGAACAGAACTTATACAACGATTATGTAGTGTTTATTGACACGAGAAATATAAACTATTTTATTGGTGTAGATAAGGACATAAGACTTTATAGGCATGGGCACATTCCTGGTGCAATAAATATTGATGCTTCTTCTCTTACAAAGAAAATAAACAACTATTATGTGATAATAAGTGAGCAAGAGCTAGCTGACATAATATATGAAACAGGTTATGAAGACTATCAAGATATTTTTGAAAAAACGCTTATAACTTACTGTAATACAGGAGTGCAGGCTTCTGGCGGTTGGTTTGTATTCAAATATGTATATAACCATCAAGATGTAAGTATATATGAAGGTTCTATGAGTGAATACAGCAGAAGTAGCCTGCCGTTAGAATAATTACTAATATGTAAAAACTTAATTAAAAATCTACTTTAAAACACTTTTTAAATACTAGGAGCACATTTTAAACAAGAGACCACAATAAACTTAGAAAAAATTTTATAATTATTTATTTTTAAGTTCCAAGCCTCTTAGACTAACTGTCAAGACAGGACAAGGGGCTTTTCTTATAACTTTTTCTGTTGTTGATCCAAAGAGCACGTGCTCAAAACCACTTCTGCCATGTGTTCCAATAATTATCATGTCGGCATTAGTCTCCTTTGCCTCCTCTATAATCTCTACATGAGGGATGCCCTTCAATATTTTCTTGTAATAATTAACTTTTTCAAGTTGGTGTCTGTAAATATTACAGAAATCATCTAATTGTTGTTTTGTGCTCTCTTCTAGCTCTTTTTTTACATTTCTAAGGGTAGATTCAGGTAAATAAAATGCTACAACTTGTGCTTCATCTAATTGTATATGCAATATTTCAAGCTCTGCATTAAATACATTAGCAAATTCAACAGCATATTTAAAAGCTTTTTTAGAAGTCTCAGAAAAGTCTGTTGGAAATAAGATCTTATTTATATCAACCATTTTATACCCCCTTTATAATTATTATAGCAACTTATAATATAAATAAAAATATTTAATGCAATTTTTTTTGCCTACTTAAATATCTGTTTAAGGCATTCAAATAAGCAGAGGTTGATGCATTTAATACATCTGTAGATAAGGCATGCCCTGATATGTCAAGACCTGAATTATCAAATTCTACAACAACCGTTACCTCCCCTTGTGCGTCTTTCCCTGCTGTTACCGATTTGATTTTATAGCTTTTTAGTCTTCCAGTAATGCCTGTTAGTTTTTCTATTGCTTTGAAAGCCGCATCAACTGGACCATCACCAATAGATGCCTCAGTCAACAATGACCCATTATGAGATATTTGAATTGTTGCAGTTGGGACTGTGACATTGCCACTTACATAATTAACATACTCTAATGTGTAGAATTCTTGAACTGTTGAGAGTTGATTTTCAACAATTGCAACAAGATCTTCATCATAAACTTCCTTCTTTTTGTCAGCTAATTCTTTAAATTTTATATAAATTTTATCAAGCTCCTCTTTTGTCAAAGTGAAACCCAGTTCTTCTAATCTAGTAGACAATGCATGCCTACCAGAATGCTTTCCTAATACAAGCTTGCTAGAAGGGACACCTATAGTTTCGGGAGTCATAATCTCATAGGTTGATCTTTCTTTGATAACACCATCCTGATGAATACCAGCCTCATGAGCAAAGGCATTTCTACCAACTATTGCTTTATTGGGTTGTACTTCAATGCCTGTTATAGATACTAATAATCTACTTGTTTTATATATTTCCTTTATATTAATGTTGGTTTTTAGGTTTTTAAAGAAGTCTTTTCTAACCTCAAGGGCCATTATAATTTCCTCTAAGGCAGCATTACCAGCACGTTCTCCAATGCCATTTATTGATCCTTCAACCTGTCTAGCACCAGCTTGTAGCGCAGCTAAAGAGTTTGATACAGCCAAGCCTAAATCATTGTGACAGTGAACCGAAAGTATAGCTTTGTCAATATTGGGGACTGTGTTCATAATCTTATTTACCATTGCAGCATATTCATCGGGAACGGTATAACCAACAGTATCAGGAATATTTACTGTTGTAGCGCCTGCGTCTATGACTTCCTCTATTAATTTGCACAAAAATTCAATATCTGTTCTAGTTGCATCCTCAGCAGAAAATTCAACATCGCTACACAAGTTTCTTGCAAATCTAACAGAATCCTTTGATATATCTAAAACTTCCTTTTCATTTTTCTTTAGTTTATACTCCATATGGATTTTTGATGTAGCAATAAAGGTGTGAATTCTTGGGTTTTGAGCATTTTTTAATGCCTCATATCCAACCTCAATGTCTTTTCTATTTGCCCTGCATAATCCTGCAACTTTCACATCCTTAATTTCTTCTGCAATTTTTTTTACAGCCTCAAAGTCTCCTTTTGATGATATTGGAAAACCTGCCTCTATAACATCAACACCTAATTTTTCCAGTTGTTTTGCAAACCTTAACTTTTCATCTACATTCATACTAAAGCCAGGTGATTGTTCTCCGTCTCTCAATGTTGTATCAAAAATAACAACTTTATCACTCATTGCGTACCTCCTTTATAAATATTTTATTGTGCCCTAGAGATAACATCAAGGCCTGCTTTTACAGAATCTTTTAATGATACAGTTATTTCAAAAGTTTTTGGTATATAGAGCACAATGTTTGCTTTAAATATTGTATAACCAAAAAAATCATGAGTTTCAACAATATCATCCTTAACTAAATTATTCTTAATTCTTTTAAAATAGCCTTCGGCAACCTGTTTTATTTTATAGCTACCAAATTCAGTAATAATGTCCATTGTTGAGGTTATTTTCTTTGATGTGTTAACATCGTATGTGCTTGTTATATTGGTAACTCTGCCTGATAAAGGGATTAAATTAATATGGCTCATGAAAGGGCAAATCCTAATAGTTACTTCATTGAATAGTTCCTTATCTAATACCTTTTCTTTGATTGAAATTATTTTACCATTGACTGGTGATAAAAATACCCTTGGAAAAGGTGATGCTTTAATATTGGGGATGCGGAATACTAAAATTAAGTAAGTTAATAATAAAATAAGTATAGCAATAAATATATATATTGGCAAAAATACAATGATGGCTAATATTAATAGGATAGTTAGTATAGGATATAAACCATCTCTAATAAACATTATTAGTTATTATTACGATCAACAAGCCTCTCTTTATTGAGCCATGGCATCATTTTTCTTAAGCTCTCACCTATGATTTCAACTTGATGGTTTTCATCTCTAGCCGTTAATGCGTTAAATACAGGCCTTCCGGCTTTATTTTCTAGTATCCACTCTTTTGCAAAGGTGCCATCTTGTATACTCGATAAAACTTTTTTCATATTATTTTTTACATTTTTATCAATAACCATTGGTCCCCTTGTTAGATCGCCATATTGAGCAGTATTGCTAATTGAATATCTCATATTCTTTAAGCCACCCTCATAGATTAAATCAACAATCAATTTAACTTCGTGCAAGCATTCAAAATAAGCCATCTCTGGTGCATATCCTGCTTCCACTAATGTTTCAAAACCGTATTTAATAAGTTGTGATAGACCACCACATAGTACAGCCTGTTCACCAAAAAGATCTGTCTCAGTTTCCTCCTTAAATGATGTGACAAGGACACCTGCTCTAGCTCCACCTATTGCTGCAGCATAGGAAAGGGCCATATCTAGAGAATTACCTGTATAATCTTGATGGACTGCAGCTAAACATGGTACACCTGAGCCTTTAACATATTCTGATCTAACTAAATGGCCTGGGCCTTTTGGGGCAACCATTATAACATTTATATTGTTAGGGGTGATAATTTGTGAGAAGTGGATATTGAATCCATGAGCAAATACTAAGTAGTTATCTTCGTCTAAATTATTTTCTATTGATTCTTTATATATAGCAGACTGTATTTCGTCAGGGGTTAATATAACAATTACATCTGCCCATTTAGATGCATCAGCTACCTCCATTACTTTAAAACCTTGTTTTTCAGCCTTTTTCCATGATTTGCTGTTTTTATGTAAACCTATTGCAACCTCGACGCCTGAGTCTTTTAAATTATTTGAATGGCCAAAACCCTGTGATCCATAACCTATAACTGCAACTTTTTTTGACTTAATTAGATCTAAATTTGTATCCTTTTCGTAATAAATCTTCAATTTTCACCTCCTTTCTTTGATATTTCCCATGTTGACAGTGGGCCGCGGTTCATTGCAATACCACCAGTTCTTACAACCTCTATTATTCCAAAAGGCTTTAATACCTCAATAAATGCTTCATTTTTGTCTTTTACCCCAGTGATTTCAACTATTAGAGATTCTTTGTTTAAACTAATTATTTTAGCTCTAAAAGTATTGACTATACTGAATATATCTGTCCTATTCTTTGAATTAGCCTTAACCTTAATAAAAATCATTTCTCTTTCTACGTGGTCAAGGAAGGTTAAATCTCTTACCTTTAAAACATTAACTAGCTTTCTAAGTTGCTTTACAATTTGTTCAACTACTCTTTCATCCCCGTTAGTTACAACAGTTATCACTGAATAGTTTTCGTCAGTTGTTACGCCCACCGATAAGCTTTCTATGTTATATCCGCGACCACTAAAAAGACCCGCAATTCTTGCTAACACACCAAATTTGTTTTCTACATATATAGAGATTATATGTCTCATAAAAACTTTTTACTCTTCAAGTATCATTTCATTTAAGGCTGCGCCAGCAGGTACCATTGGGTAAACATTTTCATTTCTATCAACCCTAAAATCCATAATTACTGGCATGTCTTCTATTTTTAAGGATTCTTTTATAATGGGTTCAACATCTGATACTTTGTCAGTAGTAAAGCCCTTGCAGTTAAATGCATCAGCCAACTTAACAAAATCTGGCTGACATCCAAGACAGGAGTAGGAGTATCTCTTATTATAAAAAAGATGTTGCCACTGTTTGACCATCCCTAAAAATTGGTTATTTAAAATTGCAATCTTAACACCAACCCTATACTGTTTGGCAGTGCACAATTCTTGCATATTCATTAAAAAACTCCCATCTCCAGCAATGTCAAAAACAAAACGATTGGGATTGCCGATCTTTGCACCTATTGCAGCAGGAAAACCAAAGCCCATTGTGCCCAATCCGCCAGATGAAATAAATTGCTTTGGTTCGCTAAATTTATAAAATTGCCCAGCCCACATCTGATTTTGGCCTACCTCAGTAGTTATTATAGCCTTACCACCTGTTAATTCATAAATTTTTTCTATAACATATTGTGGTTTTATCACACTATTAGAATGTTTGTATGTAAAAGGTTTTTGTATCACCCACTGTCTTGTTTTTTCAAGCCAGTTTTTTCTGTGTGACTTATTTTTTTCAAAATCATATCTGTCAATATAGTCTAGGATTTTTTGTAAAGCTATTTTTGCATCTGCAACTATTGGTATGTCAATAGGTATATTCTTGCTTATTGATGAGGGATCTATATCAATATGTGCTATTTTTGTATTTGGTGCAAAGCCACTAATGCGACCCGTTGATCTATCAGAAAATCTAGAGCCAACAGCTATTAAATAATCGCATTCAGTTATAGCCATATTAGCTGCAAAACTGCCATGCATACCCATAAAGCCTAGATAATTTTTATGAGTACCTGGCATACCCCCAAGCCCCATAAATGATGATACAACAGGTATGTCAAGCATTTCTGAGAGCTTTATTACTTCATTTGTGGCGTTACTGATTTTTACGCCACCCCCTATGTATAGTAGTGGTCTTTTAGCGCTTTCTAAAGCTTTTAGTAATTTTTTAACCTGCATTATATTTGCTTCATAATTGGGGTTATACCCTGGTATATATAGCTTTCTTTTTAATTTAAAACTTGTCTTAGTGGCCATAACATCTTTAGGTAGATCAATAACAACTGGGCCGGGTCTACCTGTCTTTGCAATATGAAATGCTTCTCTAACTGATTGCTCTAAATCTTTTACATCTTTTACTAAATAAGAATGTTTTACTATTGGCCTTGTAATACCAGTTATATCAGCCTCCTGGAATGCATCCCCTCCGATAAGTTCGTTGGGAACCTGCCCAGTTAATACCACAAGTGGAGATGAGTCCATATATGCTGTAGCTATGCCAGTTACTAAATTTGTAGCTCCAGGGCCTGAGGTTCCAATACATACACCAACCTTTCCTGTCGATCGTGCATAGCCGTCAGCAGCATGTATACCACCTTGCTCATGTCTGGGCAGTATATGTAAAATTTTGGCGTCAAAAATTACATCATATAGCCCTAATAAGACACCACCTGGGTAACCAAAGATTACCTCTACGCCCTCATTTTTGAGTGATTCTATTAGTATTTCAGCGCCACTTCGTTGGGTTTTTACCATCTATCTGCCTCTTCACTTTTAAATATGGCTCCTTCATCAGCAGATGATACTAATAGACTATATTTTGCTAAGTATCCTTTTTTAAATTTAGGTTTAAAGGGTGTTAATTTTTTTCTTCTTTCTTCTAGCTCATCATTATCTATTAAAAGCTCTAATTTTCTCTCTTTAATATTTATATAAATAGTATCCCCATTGTTTATTAATGCAATAGGGCCGCCTTCGGCAGCCTCAGGCGATATGTGTCCTATACAAGGGCCCCTTGTGCCACCGGAGAACCTCCCATCTGTTATAAGTGCTACCCTCTTGAGATGGGAGCCAGCTATAGCTGAAGTTGGGGCAAGCATTTCCCTCATGCCTGGTCCTCCCTTTGGTCCTTCATATCTTATTACTAGAACACTCTCTTCTTCTATGCTGCCATTTAATATGGCCTCCATAGCCTCATCTTCTGAATTAAATACTAAAGCTTTTCCGCTAAATTCATGCATATCTTTATTAACCGCTGCTTGTTTTATTACTGCGCCCCTTGGCGCTATATTGCCTTTTAAAATTGCAATCCCACCCTCTTTATTATAAGGGTTATCTATTGGTCTTATTATCTCGTTATCATAAATAGAAGCATTTTTAATAATCTCTTTAATAGATAAGCCTGATACAGTTTGATTGTCTTTTATAAATGGCTCTAATCTTTTTAAAACAGCTGGAATACCACCTGCTCTACCTAAATCTTCCATAAAATAATCGCCAGCAGGTCTTAAATGTGTAATATTGGGAACTAATTTACTATATTTGTCAAATAATTGAATATCAAGCTTCAAATTTGCCTCATAAGCTATTGCAGGTAGATGTAAAACTGTGTTTGTTGAACCTCCTAGAGCCAAATCTGCTATCACTGCATTTTCAAATGCTTTTCTTGTTAAAATATCCCTTGGTGAAATATTCTTATCTACGAGGTTACAAATTTGCACACCTGATTCAAAGGCTATGCGTTTTTTTTCTGCAAAACCTGCCAGTGATGTTGCACAACCTGGTAGGCTCATGCCCATTGTTTCAGTTAAACATGCCATTGTGTTTGCTGTATACATTCCAGAACAAGAACCTTGGCTAGGGCAAGCACAAAGCTCTAATGCCTCTAATTCATCTTCAGCAATATCGCCATTTCTATATTTAGACACAGCCTCAAAGGTATCCCTTACTAAAGATCTTCTCTGATTGTTATAAAAACCAGATGGCATTGGACCAGCAGTTACGAATATGGAGGGTATATTAACCCTTGCTGCCCCCATTAGCATGCCAGGTGTTATTTTATCGCAGTTTGTTATAAAGACAACCCCATCTAAGCGGTGAGCTTCTAGAGTGGTTTCTACCATATCTGCTATTAAATCTCTAGAAGGTAGTGAAAAGTGCATTCCTTTGTGCCCCATAGATATACCATCACAAACACCTGCAACGCTAAATATAAAGCTATAGCCACCACCAGAGTGGATACCTTTTTCTATGAATCGCTCAAGATCTCTCATTCCACAATGGCCAGGGATGAGATCGGTAAAGCTTGAGCAAATTCCAATAAGAGGTCTATTTAGTGCTTTTTTTGAAAAACCAGTTGCATATAAAAGAGATCTATGAGGAGCTCTATTTACTCCTTTCTTTATTTCATCACTTCGCATAAATAACTATATAAATACTTATTGATTTAAAAATCAAGTATTATTTTTATGTTTTCTAAATTTTATTTGTTGTGCTAATAATGCCTGCATATGAAAACTCTATGATTTGATCAATTAGCTCATCAATATTGGCTATTGGCATTGGTGCCATTTCAGGGATAGGGAAGGGGAGTATTAGTATTTTCATTGCATTAATGGCAACACCTATTGTAAAGTGTACTCTCCAAGATAAGATATTTTTTGGTATATATGGTAAAGCCTCACTAAGAAGCTGAAAAAACATACAGAGGGGCTTTTTAAATTGTAACATAAAATAGGTTATAATCTTTTTGTCTCTCTCTAAGAAAATCTGGTATGATAAAGCAAGTAAAAATCTTGTATCTTTATCTGCAAATTCAGCAGTAAAAGGTGGCTCAATAAAAGCTCTTAAAATACCTTTAACTAAAGATATATCTTTTTGTTTATTATTAACTTTTATTATGTTTAACTTTTTTATTCTCTCATTGTTAATTGGTGTATAGATTTGCTCAACAACCTTTTCAATTAAGGCATATTTAGAGCCAAAATGATAGTTTATTGCTGCTATATTTACATTAGCATCACGGGCAATTTGCTTGATAGTTGTTTTTTGGAAACCTTGTTTGGCAAATAGCTTAGCAGCATTTTTTATTATTTTATCTTTTGTATTCATTTATTATAAATATCACTATTTAATATTGTCGTATTGTCTAAATTTAAAGCATCTCTCGCAGTTAGATCATTTTCTAAATTTTTAGCATATTCCCAGCCACCGCCTAATGCTTTATATAATCTTGCTAGGTTTGCCACCATTTCTCCTCTACTACTTGTTAATTGGTCTTCTAAATCTAATAGAGCCCGTTCTGCATCTAAAACATTATAAAAATCTATTAACCCAGCTTTATAGCGATCCATAGCTAAAAGAACAGTCCTTTTAGCTGCAGCCACAGATTTTTTAAGAGAATCAAAGCGATATTGCTCTTTTGCATATGCTGTTAGGGCATTTTCTACATCTTCTAAGGCTTGCAGTATGGTATTTTCGTAGTTTAATAGGGCTTGTCTTTGCCTTTCATTTTGGACTTTTATGTTCTGTCTAATTGCCCCCCCTTGAAAGATGCTCCAATTAACAGTTGGTCCAATACTCCAAAACTTGCTTGATCCCTCCCAGAAATCTGAACTACTAATAGATTCTAAGCCAATTGTTCCAAAGATATAAAATTTGGGGTAGAGGTCTGATATGGCAACGCCAATGCGGGCAGTCTGGGCTGCCAATCTTCTCTCAGCCATTCTTATATCAGGCCTTCTCCTTATCATATTAGCAGGGATGCCAACTGCGACATTCTCTGGTATTTTAGGGATACTTTTTTCCTCTTCTAATATTTCAT
>JAXHVM010000037.1 GCA_034189185.1 Deferribacterota bacterium | reverse complement strand
AGCTCTATAGCTCTTTTAGGAAAAAATAGTGGCAGTATAGGAGGTAGCTTAATATCTAAGTATATTGGCGTTTTTAATGATTGTGATATTCCCCATATTGATTTAGAAAAGGTTAAAAATGTAATAAAGATTATGCAAAAATTGGCAAGTGATAATTTAGTTTTATCTGCCCATGATATATCGACTGGGGGGCTAGCAATTGCCCTTTTTGAGATGGCCTATAAAAACAAAATTGGCTTTGAGGTTAATTTGAATGAGGATCTAGAGGATTATTTTTTATTTACTGAGGAAAAACCGCGCTTATTAATTGAGATAAAAGATGAAGATATTGAGAGAATAGAGGATATAGCAAATGATTGTTCAGTAGAGATTAATATTGTTGGTAAAACTAATAGTAATAACATTTGTAAGATAAACAATAAGGATAAAAATATATTAAAGTTTGATATACACAGTGTAAGTAAAATATTTGAAGAGAGTTTTGAAACATATTTAAATGCAAATTGATAAATTCAATGAAGAGTGTGCTGTAGTTGGTGTTTATGGTATAGAAGAGGCAGCAAAACACGTCTATTTAAGTCTTTTTGCGCTTCAACATAGAGGCCAAGAAGGTTCAGGTATAGCCTCATTAAGTGGTAATGATATAATCTTTGAAAAGGGTGTTGGATTAGTTAGTTCAATCTTTAATGAAGAAAATCTTAGCAGCCTCAAAGGAAATATTGCAGTTGGTCACAATAGATATTCTACTTTGGGTGAGACCCATATAAAAAATGTACAGCCAATTGTTGCAGATATTAATTTAGGCCAGGTTGCTATGTCACATAATGGTAATTTAGTTAATGGTCAAAAATTAAGGGATGAACTTGTATCAAAAGGGGCAATATTTACCTCCACATCTGATAGTGAGGTTCTTATTCATTTAATGGCAAAAAATGGCTTTAATAAGAATTTAAAGAATGCTTTAATTGAATCTACTAAACAGTTGCTAGGGGCATTTTCAATAGTTATGATTGCAGACAATAAGCTTGTCGGGATAAGGGATCCCTATGGTTTTAGACCCCTTGTATTAGGCTCCTTAAAGGGAGGTTATGTTTTAGCAAGTGAGACAGTTGCTTTTGATCTGATTGATGCAAAGTACATAAGAGAAATAGAACCTGGTGAGATTGTAATAATTAGTGATGATGGTATTGAGAGTATTCACCCTTTTGAGAGGAAGGAAAAAAGATGTTGTATATTTGAGTATATTTATTTTGCAAGGCCTGATTCATATATATTTGGCAACTATGTGTATAATGTTAGAAAAGCTTTTGGGATGAAATTAGCTGAAGATGATATAACTAATGGAGATATTGTCTTGCCAGTTCTTGATTCAGGTCTAATCTCAGCCTTGGGCTATTCAGAAACATCTAATATACCAATTGAGCTTGGTATAATTAGAAATCATTATATAGGAAGAACGTTTATCGAACCAACAAGTGCAATTAGGCATTTTGGTGTTAAGTTAAAATTAAATGCCGTTAAAAGCGTTATCTCTAATAAATCAGTAATAGTGATTGATGATTCTATTGTCAGAGGGACAACGAGTCGAAAAATTGTTAAGATGTTAAAACAAGCAGGTGCAAGAGAAATACATATGAGAATTGCTTCACCACCTATAACACATCCCTGTCTCTATGGTATTGATACGCCATCAAGGAGTGAACTTATTGCATCAACACATACAATAAAGGAGATTAAAACTTATTTAGGTGTAGATTCTATCAAATACCTAGATATTGATAAAATGTTTTCATGTGTTGATAGAAAAAGCTTTTGTGATGCCTGTTTTTCTGGGAATTATCCTATATTATATTAAGTTATAATATATTCTAACAATTAATATAGCATACAGCAAGACCTCCTCTAGAAGTCTCTTTGTACTTTTTCAACATATCTAAGCCTGTTTCATGCATAGTTTTAATTGTACCATCTAGTGTTAGTTTATGTGTTTCAGGCTTTTGCATTGAGGCAATTATAAAAGCATCGTAGGCTTTTATAGCACTAATTGCATTTCTTTCAATACAAGGTATTTGAACATAACCACCAATTGGATCGCAGGTAAGCCCAAGATGATGTTCTAAAGCAATCTCTGCTGAATTTTCTATTATATTATGAGGTTTATTGTAAATTTGGCAGAGAAATGAGGCAGCCATTGCTGAAGCAGAGCCAATTTCTCCCTGACAACCTACCTCTGCACCTGATAGACTTGCATTTTCTTTTATAATGAGACCTATTGTAGCTGCTGTTAATAAACCATCATATATTTTATATAATGGGATTTTTTTTATTTTATAATTATAGTAGGCAATAGCAGGTAAAACACCACATGAGCCTGATGTTGGAGCAGTAACAGTTATTTCGCTGTCAGCATTTTCTTCTGATACTGAAAAGGCATATGAATTAATTAATCCCATATTCTTTGTAAAATTATTCCTTTCTTTTAAGGTGTTATTAAATATATGAGAGGCTTTTCTCTGTAATTTTAATGTTCCTGGCAAATATCCTTCTTTTTTTAGGCCATTATTAACTGAATTAAACATAACATTTATTATTTTTTTTAATTTTTTATATATTTTTTCCTTATCTAATTGAAGTAGGGCCATTTCATTTTCTAGAATTATTTGGGGTATATTCATTTTGGTTATGTTTAATATGTCAGTTAGGCTTTTCATATTATTGAATAGGTGGGGCGGTGTATTTTTTACTGTGGTTTTTTCACCTTTGTATTTTATAAAGCCACCACCAATTGAATAATATTCTCTCTCAAATATTTTATATTCTTTAGTGTAAGCTCTAAATATAAGAGTATTATGATAGGTTGAACTATATAGCGTTTTCTTAAAATGAATATTATTAAATTTAAAGACAATTGGTTTTTTTGCTAAATATATATTATAACTCTCTGATAAGTTACTAAAAAGATTTTTAAAAAATTGGGCTTCAACATTGCTTGGTAAATATCCTAAAAGACCTGCTAATATAGCTTTATGGATGCAATGGCCAAAGCCTGTGCTTGATAATGAACCATAAAGAAAAACATCGATCTTGTGTACTTTGCGCTTAATATTTGTAGAAAATCCTTTCAAAGTGCCTATAAAATTAAGGGCTGCTTTCATAGGACCAATTGTGTGGGAACTTGATGGGCCTGGACCTATTTCAAAGAGTTCAAAAATAGAAGTATTAATATATTTCATTTATTGTATGCTTTATTATAAATGAAATAAAAAGATGTTTCAATAAATTAATCAAAGATTAAGAGACTAATTAAATACCAAGGGAAGGATTTATCTCTATTTCAGCATCATCTCTTAGGTTTCTTAAATATTCATTTAAGGACTCCGTGGATTTTATATTGAATATGTAGTCTCTTATAGTTTTTCTTTCATCTTCAGTAAGCTCTTTTATATCAGCAGCTTTAATATCATCAACCCTAACAATATAGAGCATATTGTTTATATAAAATATATCCTTTAAGATTGAACCTGCTTTTGTGGTAAATATATTGTTTTTTAATTGTGTGTTTGAACCTATATCTGGTATAGGTTGTACCCTTTTGAAATAGGATGTTGCTTTTGGGGTTATATTATACTCTTGAGCTATTTTTGTTATATTATAACCTTTATTTATTAAATTTAATATTTCATCATTTGCTATTTCTATTGATTTACTACTAATATAATCCTTTCTGATTTTTTCATTAATTGTGCCGAATTCTGGTATATAGGGTTTTTTAATATCGGCAACCTCAAAAATATAAGCTTTGTTATTTATATAATATATCTTAGATACTTCAGATTTTTGCATATTAAATATATCATCATATACATCCCTTTTCTCACTCAATGGCTTTACTGTTTCATCTTTTGAAAAATATTTTGTCTCATATGCTTTTATTTTATCTGGGTGACTATCTAAATATGCGCTAATATTGCCTTCATTTAAGATGTCTCTGTAAAGATTTAAAGCTAGTTCTCTTAAAGCTGTTTTCTTTTTTTCTTTAATTAGGATCTCTTTTATTTCATCTCTTTTCTCATCTAGTGGTGTAGTTTCTGCTTTGAATCGTTTATCTACTTTAATGAGGTGGTAGCCAAATTTAGTTTTTACTATATCGCTTACCTTTCCCTCTTTTAAAGAGAAAGCTACTTCTTCAAATTCTTTTATTATATCCCCTCTCTTTATTGTGCCAATTAAACCCCCTTTCTTTGCTGAATAACTATCATCGGAGTAATTCTTAGCTAATACTTCAAAGGGTGTTCCCTTATTTAGTTTATCTTTTACCGTTTTTATTTTATTTAAAGCGCTATCAACCTCGCTTTTGTTATCCCAATTGTCTACTTTTGCCAATATATGCCTGACTTTTAATCTTTCAGGTTTGTAATAATCTAATCTATGTGAGATATAGTAATTTTGAATCTCTTCCTCAGAAACATTTATTTCTTTGTTCTGACTATTTTCAAGATCAAGTACTGTATATTTCAGTTTTATCTGTTTTGGCAACCTATAATTTTCTTTGTTTTCACTGAAAAATTGCTTTAGACTCTCTTCATCTATTTTTACCTTACCATAGAACAACTTAGGAGATATTTTTAAATATGTTATTTTTGCACTTTTATTTCTATATTCATACTCATTTTTTACTTCCCTATCAGTTACATCTACGCTATTTTTAATGAGAAAGATTATTTTATTAATTAGCAGATTTCTTTTTATATTTTCTTCAAATGTGGAGGGATTTAAACCGTTCATTGAGAGAATTTCTCTATATCTTCTTTCATCAAAAGATCCACCAGCTTGAAAAGCAGGTATTTTTTTTATTTCATCTAATATCTCGACAGGGGAGACGGGGATATTTTTTTTTGTTGCTTCTTCATATAATAGGGCATTATTAATTAATTCATCTTTTACTCTTTCTCTTATATTAAAATTTTTTGCAACTTTATCATAATTAGTGTTGAATAATCTTTTTAGAGTATTTTCCATATTACTTATGGATTGTTGGTATTCTGCAATACTAATTTTTTGATCATTTATCTTAATTGCATAATCTCTGCTTCTTTCCCTACCACCAACACCCCATACTAGAAAGATTGTGCCAACAAAGGCTATTATAACAACCCATAAAAAAAAGGTTACTATCCTTTTTTTTCTTAATTCTGATATCATTTATAAGTGCCTCGCTGTATTTTTATGTTTTTGTTTTTAATTAAGACAGGGAAACTGCACATAGTGAATATACTACCACTGCTCCCTTTCGGGCCTGATGGGGTTTGTATATCCACTATTGCAGCCCCTGTCACCTCATATAATAATAAATCTATACAAATTTAAAAGAGTAAATTTATCTAGAGTTAAATATTCTAATCTACCGACTTCGCAAGTTACCAATCCTCTGACTTCGCAAGTCAGATTTACCGCATAAATACGCCATTTCAACCATCTCACGAATTTGAATTTTTCCCAACTTCAGGTTGCTATGCTTTATTCTTTGTCTATATCAATTGCACTTTTGAGGTCCTGTGCCATACCCATCATTTTCAATACTCACTACTTTCCCATCAATCAACGTTAACACCCGAATAAACTTTCCATTTCCGCAATTATAATATAGCTTTTCCACTTTCTTTGTAGTTGCTGAAAAGGTCTTACTTTTAGATGTAGATTTTGATACAGAGCCTGTTGTGTCATACGAAACTATTTCTGAATCATCTGGAGGCCCACATTTGCTGAGAACTTCCATTTTTAAATCGCCTGTACTGACGACTTGGTTTCCGCAACGGAAACTATCCCCAACGGCAACAGAAAGAATAGTAAACAATAGAAATCCAACGAAAACAACTAGCTTATTCATTACATGCCTCCTTGTATAGTGTATTTTATTGTGAAGGTGGCTATAGGGTTAATTATTGCTGAAAGCCACGCCGTTATTAATGAAAATGTTGATGAAACAAAGATATTTACATTCATATTTTTTTTATTTTCTTTTAATGATAATGTATAAACGCATGGTAATATAGCAGAGCATAATTGATATATTGGATAGCGCCTTATTTAGCGATCTGATTATTTTGATTCATATTTAAATCCTGGTTTGGAATAGTCCCTGATGCTAGTTCCTGGTAGTGTTGGATATACCATATCACCCTCTATCTTATATCCTGGTTTGGAATAGTCTCTGATATTAGTCCCTGGCATTGTTGGATACATCATGTCGCCTTTAATCTTGACTCCAGGTTGACTGTAATCCCTAATGTTAGTTCCTGGTAGGGTGGGATAGACTGTAGTATCCTCTGCGTAAATTGCATTGGTGCCAAGAAATGCCACAAAAACAAGAAATATCAAAACATAATTGATTTTCTTAATCATGTTGATTGCCTCATTTCTTGATGTTTGCATAAAAATTAATATATATTTATTTTTTATTTTCCGCACGTACTTAATACTATTATACCCTGTTTGATATTATTATACTCTACTTACCCAATTTTATAAATTAAAATTTTGTTAAATATACTTCATAATTCTCTTACAATCTCCCAACTTCGCAGCAATCCTCTGACTTCGCAAGTCAGATTTTCCGCATATTAACGCCATCTTCTGACTTCGCAAGTCGGGGTTCGATCCTCCACCTCCGCCAGCCACACCTTGAAGCAGATGCTAAAAGGGCGATTTCAAGTTTTTTTAATCCAGCTTTGTGGGATTACTTGGCTTTGCCTTGCTTGTTGGCTAATTTCTTAAATTTTTAAACTCTTTAAAATACCTCCAGAAAATTCGTCGGAACAAAACCATTTTTTCGTATAACCAAATAAAATAATTTTCAGCTTCATTTTGATCAAAAACATTAGAGACTTCTTTTTTGATTCTTATTATTGAAGCAACCGGTGCATCTACCCATTCGTCGACTTTACCAATTTCCTTTTCTATTTCTTCTTTTCTCTCAAGTAAAAACCTGAATAAATCTTTGTTTTCTTTAATATAAATCTCACAACCGAGCAAATTATCTCGTGAATTTATGGTTAAGGCAATATGAGTTTCGGAAGTTCCCATACTAATATCGTACCAGCTCGATGGGCGAGGCGTCCGCAAGCGGATTTGCGTATCATTTTCTCGAACAAAATCTCTAAATTTCTCCCAAAAGTCCAGTTGTTGGATTTTTGTATCTGTTAATTCTCTGCTTGCCGTAGCTTTTTTAATTGTTTTTGCCCATTCATTTGGACTAATAATAATTTCAAATTTTGGAGCTGGATTTGAATTTTCAATTTGCCAAAGCTCAATTTTTATCAAAAAGAAATTAATATTTTCGTCCGTATGTTCATTTAACCAATCAATCGCTTTTTTGTGTTCCTCTCTGTAATCTCGGACGATCCAAATAATTATTTCTGCATCGTAGCCTGACGCATAGGTAATAAGTTTGCCAAGATGGTCATGGTTAGTATCTTCAAGTTGATTTTCAATAACTATTTTTTTACCAGAAATTTCTTCTTCTGCAAGAATATCAACGTTAAAATTCCCAACATTTGCCTCAGTCTGAATAAGTTTAATGTCAACGCCAATTTCTTCACTTAATAAATTAAGATTTTCTTGTTGGGCAAGCCATTTTGTAAAGTCGGTTTCTGGACCAAAAACTTCTCGCAAATCAACTTTTTTAAGTATTGCTAATTTTTGTTCATAATTCATATATCCACCTTGTTAATAAGTATTTTTCAAATTATAATCTAAATGTAAACCGAAGACAAGAATCCTCTGACTTCGCAAGTCAGATTTTCCGCGTATTAACGCCATTTCAGCCATTTACTACAATTTAAAATTTGCAAGTTAGAATATCCCCATGTGTTTAGGGTATTCACAAGGTGAATATGATTTTATTGAAGAACAACATACAGCAGTTTTATATGGGAAATTTAATTTGATTAAATAAAAATTTGCGATAGAATTTTAGTTAAGGCATAGAAAAGCTTTTTTATGGATTTTTATGAAAAAGTTCGATTTGTTGCTAAGTTTTGAGAAAAATTTGTAAAGTTATTACATGAATATTAATTGAATTTGCCGAAAGCAATTTAATAAAATAAAATATAATGAAAAGGCTGATATTATATGTTCTATTTGTATAGTAATGAGATAATAAACGTTTAAGGAGGTATTCAAATGCCCTCTAAAAGAGAACTAATACAAAACAAGGCAGTTGAATTAATTAAGGGCAGCGTAAAGGGACTAAGGTGGTCTGAGCTACAGCGAGAATTAAGAAGTTGCTTTCCAGATATATCACCGAATACAATTACTGGATCGACTTGGAATTTAGATGTTACCCGACCTAATGAAATTACTAAACCAACAAGGGGCCTTTTTAAATATAGATTGACTAGCGAAGAAGAAACTGAAGAAATCGCTGAGGAAACTCCAGCGACACTCAGAGAGGAGGAATTTTATGAGCCATTTGCTAATTGTCTCAAAACTGATCTAGGTGAGTGTACTGAGGCAGTTGCTTTGGGTGGAAGTTATCTTGGTAAAAGATGGGGAACGACAGATGTTATAGGAATATATAAGCCATTAAGCAGAGATGTGATAAAATTTAATCCAGAGATAATATCTGCAGAAATTAAGATAAATTCTACAGATCCCATAACTGCGTTTGGTCAAGCCATAGCATACAGATTATTTAGTTCAAAGGTATATTTAGTTGAGCCCAATACTATACTCCCAGAAGATTTAGACAGAATAGAAGCATTATGTATTTTATTTGGTGTAGGTTTAATTTTGTTTGATTTGAATCCTGAAACCCCAAATTTTATAATACGTGTGCGTGCTCAGAGATATACTCCTGATATGTTTTATGTAAATGAATTTGCTGATAAATTGTACAATACAAAGAGAGATATTTTTGATAAGTTATTTTAAGTATATTGCAATTTCATCTAACATAGCACAAAAGATTTGTGTTAGAAGGCAGTTACAGAGATGTTAGCCTCAAAAGTACTTCTTTTATGTTAGGAGCGTTCTATTAGGGTGCAATAATAGAAGGGATAAAAATATGTAATCTCCCGACTTCGCAAGTTGGGATTTCCGCATGCTTACGCCATCCTCTGACTTCGCAAGTCAGATTTTCCGCGTAGTTACGCCATTTCCAGTTGTTTGCCTAAAATATTTCCCAATTTCGCAAAGTTGATCTGTAGAATGATTTTAAGTGAATAGTTATGGGTGGTCCTCATCACCCTCTAAACATTCTAGGCCTTCCTTTATTAAGAATCCTACTATTACCAGTGATGCGGCCGGATCTGCCCACCACCAACCAAAAAAATAATTTAACAATAGGCCTAAAAGAAGGGTTACAGAAAGATATGCGCAAAAAACAGTTTCTTTAGAATCGGCAATTAATGCCCCGCTATTAATCTTTTCCCCTATTATACGTTTTTGACTAGCTAGGATTGGCATTATAATAATTGAGAGTAATGCAATGATGATACCAACTAATGAGCCCTCTGGTATTTCACGAAAGTAAAGTTTTTTTGATGCCTCATATAACACATATATAGCTAAAATGAAAAAAGTGTAGGCTACAAACCTCATCGCTTTTTGCTCCATAGCCCTTTCTTTTTCATCATCTTCTGAATGGCCTCGTAATCGCCAAATAAGAACAACTCCAGATAATGTCTCGATAAAACTGTCTAGCCCAAAACCAACTAGTGCAATGCTTCCTGCGATAATACCTGCTCCAATAGAAATAAAGCCTTCAAATATATTGTAACCTACTGTAAAATACTCTAACGAGAGACCTCTTTTATATAAATTTGCTTTTTTAATTTCTTTCATATCTCAGGAATATAAAGACAAGCTAAACGCTTGTAAATAAAAATTAATTTTCAGAAGAAAATATTTTCTTGCACTATATATTATAAAACAAAGATAAAAATAATTTTACATATAAGATAGATGTTAAACAAAGTATATTTTTTTAAAATGATAGAGAATGACGGAGAGGGAGGGATTCGAACCCTCGGTGCCCTTTTAAGGACACACACGATTTCCAATCGTGCGCCTTCAGCCAGACTCGGCCACCTCTCCTTTGTAGAATATCTATATAACAATATAATAAGTTATGTCAAGCTTTCTGAAATATATACTTGTAAATGAACTTTTTAATATTTATAATATCATATATATAACTTATAAGGGTGCTATAAATGGATGATATAAGTATAATAGAAGAAGTACTTGAAGGAAAATATGAGTATTATGAGTATCTTGTTCTTAAATATCAAAACAGATTATATGCTTTTATTATAAGTCTTGTTAAGAATGAAGAGGAGGCAAAAGATATAGTACAAGAATCTTTTGTGACAGCCTATAATAAACTATCAGATTTAGTAGATAGAAGAAGATTTTATCCATGGTTAAAAAAAATAGCTTTTCATAATGCGCTTTTGTTTTTAAATAAAGATAAGAAGAAAGTGAAATCTGATGAAGATGTTTTAGATTATTTAGATAATTTAGATAATAATTATAAAAGCTCAGTTATTTATGTTAAAGAAAAATCGCCAGAGGCGCACATTTTAAATAAAGAAATATCAAAATATGTTAAATTATTTATAGATTCTTTACCTGATAAATTGAGGATTGTTGTAATATTAAGGGATGTAGAAGGGCACTCCTATGAAGAGATAGCTCAGTTATTGGATATACCTATTGGCACTGTTAGATCTAGACTGCATAGCGCAAGAGAAGTATTAAAAGAAAGACTAATAAAACAGGGAATTGCTGATGAGAGAAGAGCACTATCGTAAATTAATCTCATTATATGTTGATAACGAATTAAGTGCTATTGAAGAAAAAGAATTGTTAAGCCATATAGAGGTGTGTGAAGATTGCAGTAAATTTTTAATGGATTTATTATATATTAAATCTGAGATAAAAAAATCTTATAAGAGAGAAAAAACAATTGATATTTCAGCTAGTGTAATGAAAAAGATAAAAGATAATGAGGAAAATAATAGTGAAAAAGTAATTCCAATAAATAAAAAACAATATAGAAGAAAAAAATTTAATAAATATTACATAAAGAAAACTATTGGGTTTGCATTTTTAGCAATAATTTTTTTGGGGATAGCTTTTTTTATAACTAATAAATATTCAAAGAATAGCAATAACATAGAAAACTATGTTGTTGAACATTTAGATACACCAACATATGAATATATGCCAGACATTAATAACGCAAATTTCTCGCAATGAGGCTAGTCTCTGGAATAATTTTCTTTTTTTTTATATTTTGTTTGCCCCTTTACTCTAATGGGAATTACCTTGTCTTTAAAGTCTTGATTAATAATCAAAATTATTATCAAGATATAATAGATTATAAATTAGATTTATTAGGCAATAAGATCCAATTCCTTGCTTCTAAACTTGTAAGAGATAGTATAGATTTGGATAAAATAAGCAGTGATTTTTATCAGATAAATATCTATTATAATGTTGAATTGTTTGACAAAGAGGTGTCAAAATATGTCTTTTATCCCTTATTGAATGATAGATTTAGACATATAATCTGGACTTACAAAGAAAGAATTGTCAAAGAAGAGGTATATGATCTATTTGGTAAGCTTTTATATACATATAGTTTTATAAATTTAGAAAATATTGATAAATTGAATGTTTACTCATTAAAAAAAAAGATTTATTGTAAAAAATTAATACTTCCTCATTATAATGGCTTTAAGGTTATATATGCTAAATGTGATAAAAATCAAAGGCATATTGTTTATAGTGATGGGCTTAATAAATTTTCTTTTTTTAGGCAGCATTATATGTTAGATATCCCAGAAGAAGAAAGGATAGTATTTGGCAATTATGTATATAGTGTTAAAAAAAACAACCATCTATATTTAGTTGTTGGAACTATCCCTTTTAGAGAAATGCATAAAATTGTAAATAAATATATAAAGGAGGCTATGAATGAGGAAAGTTAGTGTATTATGCATAGTAATATTATTGTTAGCATTAAGTTTTGTAAATGCTGCGGATACCCCCTTTTCTTTTGCAGAAATTGTAAAAGAAACAAAAAATGGTGTAGTAAATATAAGCACAACAAGGATTATAGAGAGGAATCCCTTTGCGGATTTTTTTAATGATGATATTTTCAAAAGATTTTTTGGGGATCAATTTAGGGATTTTTATGGACCCAAGAAATTTAAAACATCTTCATTGGGTTCTGGTTTTATAGTTGATGCAAGAGAGGGTTATATAGTTACTAATAATCACGTAATTGAAGGGGCAGAAGAAATTATTGTGAAACTATCTGATAAACATGAGTTTAACGCAAAGGTTATAGGGACTGACCCATTAACAGATTTAGCTCTTTTAGAAATAGATCCAGGTGATGTAAAGCTCAAAGAGTTACCATTAGGGGATTCAGATTCTTTTGAAGTAGGTGATTGGGTAGTAGCTATAGGCAATCCCTTTGGTTTAGAGTGGTCTGTGACAGCTGGTATTATAAGTGCCAAAGGGAGGGTGTTAGGTGAAGGACCCTATGATAACTTTATGCAAACTGATGCATCAATTAATCCAGGAAATTCAGGTGGTCCACTTGTTAACTTAAAGGGCGAGGTTGTCGGCATAAATACAGCTATAATACCGTCAGGTCAGGGTTTAGGTTTTGCTATACCTGTTAATATGCTTAAAGATATTTATGATCAGCTGAAAGAAGGGAAGGTTGTAAGAGGGTGGCTAGGAGTTGTGGTTCAACCTTTGGATGAGAAATTAGCAGAAAGCTTTGGACTAAAGACAACAGAAGGTGCACTAATTGCAGATGTGGTTGAGAATGATCCTGCTGATATGGCTGGAATTAAACCTGGCGATATTGTTATTGCAATAAATGGTAAGAAAATAGGATCTCCAAGGGAATTGACAGCGATGATAGGAAGGTTGAAACCAGGTGAAAAAGTTCAATTAACTATTATTAGAGAAGGTAAGAGAAAAAAAGTTGATGTAGTATTAGGTGAGCGCAAAGCTGAATCTGTGGCTAGTAAGCCTACAATTGGCAAGGGAGAATCGCCAGTAGTTGTTGAGTCTTTAAGCTCAAGTGAAGAATCGAGGCTTGGTATTGATCACGGTGTAAAAGTGGTTGATATAGATCCAAATTCAAACGCTTATCAAGCCGGTCTAAGAGAGGGTGATGTTATAGTGTGGATAAATAGAAAAGAGGTGCATAAACCAGAGGATTTTTATCAAACATACAATTCAATTAAAAAGGGTGAGGTTGTTGCACTTAAAATAATATCAAGATATGGTAGTAGGTTTTTAGCTTTTGACAAAGACTAGTAGAAAAGGGAGTTTCATCCTCCCTTTTCTGTTATTAATTATTGTTGGTTGTTCAAAACATTATAACCTAAATAAATTTTATTCTATTAATAGTGACGATATATATAATTTAATAGGTGCACCTGATGAGGTAGGTATAAATGAATTTATAGAGAGTTTCAGATTTACCAATGATTCTCTAGTATATACCTTTGAAAAAGGATATCTTGAAAATTTAATAGATTCAGATGTTAAATCTTTTTATATATATGATGAGCTAATATTATATATTAGTAAAAATTTATTGACAACAAACTATAGATATTGCCAAAAAATTTCATTAGATAAGGATTATCAAAAAATTACTTATTACAATGGATATGTTGCTTTAGATGATAGTAATAGTATTGATCTATACTCTCTATTCTCCTGTGGAAAACTGTCTGTAAATATTAAAAAAGTTACTAATAACTATATTTTTTTATATCCAGTTATAGCATTTTTGAAAGAGAAAAATGTTTATGTGTATGATTGTATAAGTAATAATGAAATCCTTAACTTGCACTTTAATTATGATGTGGTCAATGTGTTTAGGATTAATAAATATATTTGTATTGCTCTTAAAGAAGGCTCAGTTATCTTCGTTGATCTAAATGAGAAAAAAATAGTTAAAATTCTACATTATGATAGGGGTATAATTTATTTAAATAAATTTAATGACAATATCTATTTACTAGATAATTCAACAAATTTTAGAAGATTTAAAATTAAAAAGATTGGTGGCAATTTTGAATTATTTAATAATTTAATAGAATCTAGAAATATTAATATTAAAAATAAAAAAAATATTCATTTTGGAAGTAATTACCCAGGATTATTTATAGATAACATTATTTATATGTTAAGTAAAGATGTCGCTTTAGATAAAAATGGCTCTTTTTATAAATTTGATTTAATTGATAGAGATACTGCAGTCTTCTTAAGAAGGAATCACGATTTAGTGATTGTGTATATAGATAGTCCTCGATATATTAGTAAGGTTCATATAGGAAGAGTTAAAGTAGTAGCCTGCAAAAAGGAAAATTATGTGTATATTAACGATGTTGATGGTAAATGTAGAAGGTTAGATTTAGAAGATGGAAAAGTTGAAATAGTTAATTCGTGT
>JAXHVM010000036.1 GCA_034189185.1 Deferribacterota bacterium | reverse complement strand
ATTTTCTTTTCAATTTTTAGTTCTTTTATAATTGCCTCTTCAGCTGTTTTACTTAATTTAGGGTTTGTTGTTCTTTTATATTGAATGGAGAATTGTTCAGGATTTTTACGATAATCCTTTACCAAAGCAAAGAATCTTGTTTTCCCAATACCCAGAATTTCCTGAATGTATTTCCTTTCAATCTCTTTTTTGAGGTAACGTTTAAAAAGATCCTTAATCTGATCATCTGTAAATTTCTTATGTAATTGAACCATAACCTTGAACCTCCGTTTTTGGTTCAAGATTACCATACTTTAGGTGTTCACTTTTCAAGTTTAAATTCAATAAAAACAGTTCACTTTTCAATATTAAATGACAAACACTGATTATTTAATTGACAAAACACTAAATAGATATATACTAGTAAGCTATTCTTAATTATACGAATAACTATGAATATTGACTTAAAAAAATTACCTAAAAATGGTAAAAAAGTTAATTTAATGTTTAAAGAATGTTTTAATAATAAATTATTTGAGATATCATTTATTAATGGTTTTTTACATAAAACCAAAAACAAGTATCTATTAAATGGTCATTTAAGCTTTAAAGTCAATGAATATTGTGATAGATGTTTAGAATTATATACAAATGAAGTATCAGATAATATTAATCTATCATTTGTGATAAGCCCATATGTCACAAAAACATTAGAGATAAAATTATCTGATGAAGAGCTAGATGAAAGGCTTTTACTAGACAATAATTTAAATTTAGTTAAAGTTTTACTAGAAGAAGCAGAATCTTTAAGGCCAATTAAAAAACTGTGCAGCTTAGACTGTAAAGGGCTATGTGAGTATTGTGGTGTTAATAAAAATATTAAAGATTGCTCATGTAATCAAAACAATAAAAATAGTTTCTCCCTAGGGAATATAATAAAAAATAGATAAAGAGGTAGCAAAATGGCAGTACCAAAGAAAAGAACCACGAAATCTAGACGCAACAATAGAAGAAGCCACCATCGTATAACGGGTGCTACATACGCTAAATGTAGCAATTGTGGTGAATTAATAATACCTTACAGGATATGTCCAAATTGTGGGCATTACAAAGGAAGAGAATATATTGAGAAAGAAGAGGTTTAATGATTACTATTGCCGTTGATGCACATGGTGGCGATTATGCTCCAAACGAGATTATAAAAGGAGTTATCAAGGCAGTAGAGGAAAATAATGATATTGAAATTCTCTTAGTTGGCGTAAAAGAGAAAATAAAACCAATACTAGATACCTTTAAAATCCAGGAGCATAAAAAAATAAAATTAATTGAATCAAAAGAAATAATTGGCATGGCTGACAATCCTGTCACATCTATTAGAAGAAAAAAAAATTCTTCTATTCATATTGGTTTAAAACTTGTTAAAGAAAAGAAGGCATCTTCTTTCTTTAGTGCTGGCAATACTGGTGCTGTTATGGCAACTGCAAAGCTTATACTTAACACATTAGAAGGTGTTGAAAGACCAGCTATCGCTACAATAATGCCAAATATAACAGGGCATTTTGTTATGTTAGATGTAGGCGCTAATATACAGTGCAAACCAATCCATTATATACAATTTGCTATAATGGGATCTATATATTCTAAAATAATGTTACATAAAAATAATCCAAGAGTTGGATTATTAAGTATTGGTGAGGAAGCAGTAAAAGGAAATGACCTATTAAAAACAGTACATACACTGCTTAACGAGATGGGTGTATTAAATTTCATTGGAAATGTTGAGGCTAAAGAGTTATTTAGAGATACCTGTGACGTTGTTGTAACAGATGGGTTTACTGGTAACATAGCTTTAAAAACAAGTGAATCTGCTGCTTGGTATATTTCAACGCTTCTTAAAGAAGAGTTATCAAAGAATATACCCTCAAAGATAGCTGCTTTATTAGCAAAGCCAGTTTTTAAAAGGTTAAAAAAAAGGGCTGATTATGAAGAATATGGCGGCGCACTCCTTATAGGTGTTGATGGCATAACGATAATTGGACATGGTAGCTCCAACGCCTACGCTGTGAAGAATGCTATAGGTGTAGCCAAGGAATTAGCAAAAAATAACATAAATCAAAAAATCACTGAACAGATATATTCTATATATGGTGATCTGCTTAAAACAGAAAAATATTCTGCTTTTTGGCACAATTTAAAAGAAAGAATAAAGAATATGACGCTAAAACACTTTAGGGAGTAAATATGTTTTCTAAAATAGCTGGAACAGGTTCCTGCTTTCCAAAAAAGATACTGACAAATAAAGACTTTGAAAATATGGTGGATACTAGTGATGAATGGATTGTAAGTAGAACTGGCATAAAGGAAAGAAGAGTAGTTAATGGTGAAAGCACTTTAGATTTAGCATACGAAGCTTCACTTAAAGCATTAGAGAGTGCTGGCCTAAAAAGTAATCAAATAGATGGAATAGTTTGTGCTAGCATAACTCAAGATACAATAATGCCATCACTGTCTTGCTCACTACAGGCTCAACTTGGAATAGGCGGTAAATCTTTTGCCTATGATGTTATTGCTGCGTGCTCTGGGTTTATATATGCAGCCGCAAATGCAGATAGCTTAATAAAGACAGGTATTGCAAAAAAAATATTGGTTGTTGGAGCTGAAAGGCTTTCTGTTGTTACAGATTATACAGATAGATCAACTTGTGTTTTATTTGGTGATGGAGCTGGAGCTGTAATATTAGAAGCCTCCAATACACCCGGTTTTATTGGTTTTGATTTAGTAGCTGATGGATCTATATCAGATCTTCTAACATTAGAGAGTTTGGGCACAAAACTATTTGAAAATAAAGAGAAATATGATATTAAAAATAACTTAATTAAAATGAAAGGTAATGAGCTGTTTAAGATAGCAACTAAAGCAATGATGCGTACATCTAAAAAGGTATTAGAGAAAAATAGTCTTACCTTAAAGGATATTGATTATATAATTCCACACCAAGCAAACATTAGAATAATTGAGATGCTAGCAAAAATGTTGAAATTTCCATTAGATAATGTCATAATTACCATAGATAGATATGGAAATACTTCGGCAGCGTCAATACCTTCGACAATTGACGTAGCCATTGAAGAAAAGAGAATTAAAAAAGGGGATAAAATATTGATAACTTCTTTTGGCGGCGGTATAACATGGGGTGCAGCTTGCTTTGTACTATAGAGAATTTATATATTTGTGGTTAAACAATGACAAGTGAAAGAAAGGTAGTGCTAGTCACTGGTGGATCAAGAGGTATTGGAAGGGAGATTGCCCTTAATTATGGAAAGCAGAAATATTGTGTAGTTGTTAATTATATATCTAATAAAGATGCAGCAGAAGAGGTAGCTGGTAAAATAAAAAACTTAGGGGGAGATTCTCTTGCATATTCTTGTGATGTTTCAAATGAAGAAGATGTAAAGCTTATGGTTAGACATATAATCGAAAAATATGCTTCAATAGATATTTTAGTTAATAATGCAGGAATTACTAGAGATGCTATTATGTTAAGATTAAAAGAAAATGATTGGCAAGATGTTATTGATGTCAACCTGAAAGGAGCTTTCTTGGCTTCAAAATATGTTTCAAGATATATGATGAAAAAAAAATATGGCTACATCATAAACATATCAAGTGTAGTAGCTTATACTGGCAATATAGGTCAATGTAATTATATTGCAAGCAAAAGTGGCCTTATAGGGTTAACAAGATCCATGGCTTTAGAGCTATCATCCTTTGGGATAAGAGTAAACACTGTTGTTCCTGGTTTTATAAAAACAGATATGACATCGAAACTCTCAGAAGACCCAAAAAACAAAATTTTTAAAAATATACCCTTAGGTTATATCGGTGAACCAAAAGATATATCTAAAGTAGTGGAATTTTTAACATCAGGAAATGCGGATTATATTACAGGGCAGGCTATCCATGTAAATGGTGGGTTGTACATGAATTAAAAAATAAATCAAGGGGGTTATATATGAGCGAAGTACAGAAAAACAACATTGAAGAAAAAGTAAAAAGTATTATTGCAGAACAATTGAACATTGATATTGAGGATGTTAAGCCAGAATCTTCTTTTATTGAGGATCTAGGTGCTGATTCACTTGATACTGTAGAATTAGTCATGGCTTTTGAAGACGAATTTGGCATAGAAATACCAGATGAAGAAGCTGAGAAGATCAAAACTGTTGCAGATGTAGTAGAAGCCATAAAAAAATATAAAAGTGATAAATAAATTATAATTTAAGCAACGGAATAGGTGATAAGTGAAAAGAAGGGTTGTAATAACTGGGATAGGTTTAGTAACACCAATAGGTCTTAATAAAGAGACAAACTGGGATAATTTAATAAATGGCAGATCAGGTATTAATAAGATTAGAGGTTTTGATGCCTCTAATCTACCTGTACAAATTGCAGGTGAAGTTAAAGGCTTTACAGCAACAGATTATATGGATAAAAAGTTGGCAAGAAAATATTCAAAGTTCATGCAATATTCAATTGCAGCAGCAAAAGAAGCTTTGGGTGATAGTGGTATTAATTTAAATAATGTAGACAGGGATAGATGCGGCGTAGTCATAGGTTCTGGTATAGGTGGTTTAGAGGTTTGGGAAAACAATCATGAAAATTTTATAAAATATGGTATAAAGAAAGTCTCTCCAATGTTTATACCTGCTACAATAATTAATAATGCCTCTGGTGCTGTGTCTATTGAATTTAATTTTAAAGGTCCAAATATTGCAATATCAACTGCATGTGCCACAGGCTTGCATTCAATTGGCGAATCTTATAGAATGATTCAATATGGCGACGCTGATATCATACTTGCTGGTGGCTCTGAAACAACTGTCACAGCTTACGCAATTACTGGCTTTGCCAGGATCAATGCCCTATCAAAAAGAAATAATGAACCTGAAAAAGCCTCAAGGCCTTTTGATAAGAATAGGGACGGTTTTGTCGTAAGTGAAGGTTGTGGTATTATAGTTTTAGAAGAACTAGAACATGCCCTCAAAAGAAAATCAGATATATACTGTGAAGTTGTTGGATATGGAATGAGCTCAGATGCATATCATGTAACTGCTCCCGATCCTAAAGGGTATGGGGCAATGCTATGTATGAAAAATGCTATTAATGATGCAAACATAGACCCTGCCTATATTGACTATATTAATGCCCATGGCACATCAACACCATATAATGATGTAATAGAGACAAAAGCTATAAAATCAGTTTTTAAAGAACATGCATATAAATTAAAAGTAAGTTCATCAAAATCAATGACTGGTCATTTAATTGGTGCTACTGGTGGTGTTGAAGTAGCCTACACCTCAATGATGATGAAGTACGGAAAAATTGCACCTACAATAAATTTAGAAGAAGCCGACGATGAATGTGATCTTGATTATGTTCCAAACAAAGCCCTACCCTTTGATATTAATTACGCAATGAGTAATTCATTTGGATTTGGAGGAACAAACGCCTGTATTGTATTAAAGAAATATACAAAGAACTAAAAAATATAGAACAAATTATAGATTATAAATTTAAGAATAAAGAATATCTTTATCAAGCTTTTACGCATAAATCTTATGCTTTTGAAAAAGGTCTCCCTGAATACTATAATTATGAAAGGCTCGAATTTTTAGGTGACTCAATAATTAATTTTATTACGGCAAAATATCTTTTCGTTAAATACCCTAGTCTACCAGAAGGAGCACTCTCAAAGCTAAAATCATATTTTGTAAGTTCACATTTTCTAAGTAACATTGCCTTTAAGCTTTCATTAGATAATTTTGTTAAGATTGGAGAATATGAAAAATCAATAGAGCTTCATAAAAACAAATCAATACTATGTGATATTATTGAGGCTCTTGTAGCTGCAATATACCTTGATTCCTCTAATTTAGATATAATTACAAAACTTCTATCAACCTATATTGATAAATCTTTAGAACATGGCCTATCAGAAATAGAAAAAATAGATTATAAATCTATACTGCAAAATTATTGTACAAAAAAATATAAAAAGCTACCTATATATAAATTATTAGAAGAGAGAGGCCCTGAGCATAATAAAAGTTTTCTAATTGAGGTCAAAATCTCTAATAAACATGTAGCTACAGGGCGAGGTAAAAGTAAGAAACTAGCAGAAAAAAAAGCAGCCCAAAATCTTTTAAAAAATATAGATATTAATGAAACATAAAATTCTACCAATCTTTTTACCCTTTATTGGATGTAAAAAAATCTGTATATATTGTAATCAAAATAATATAACTGGTATTAATGAATCAAATTTAATAAAATGTGTTGAGGAGCAGCTAAAAAAACACCTTGATCTAAATATCCGCTGGAATGAAGTAGCTTTTTATGGGGGTACATTCACTGCCCTACCATTAGAATTGCAAGTTCAATTATTACGCATTATAAATAACAAATTGCCAAAACTATCTATAAGGAT
This sequence comes from Deferribacterota bacterium, assembly GCA_034189185.1. NCBI lineage: Bacteria > Pseudomonadati > Deferribacterota > Deferribacterota bacterium. The sequence continues at coordinate 8,281 of JAXHVM010000036.1, read as the reverse complement.
ATCTACAAAACCAAACTGTATAAATAAAATTATATTAGATACTCTACAAAGTTATAATGTAAAAACTATTGAACTAGGAATCCAATCCCTATCAAATGATGTGTTAAAAAATAATAATAGGGATTATACAGAATATGAGGTAATTCAAAGTATTAATGAATTAAAGAGATATCCCTTTATATTGGGTGCACAACTTATGTGCGGTCTCTTTAGTGAGAAAAAAGAGGATTTCATCTATACAGTAGATAAACTTGCCTGCCAACCAATAAAATATATAAGAATCTATCCACTAATAGTTTTAAAAAACACGCAATTAGAAGAATTTTATAACAAAAGACTATACAAACCTCTAGAATTCAATGATGCAATAGCATATACAGCTTACAGTTTTATAAAATTCACAAAAAATAATAAAATAGTTATAAGAATGGGTCTACATATAACAGATAGTTTAAAGAAATCAGTAGTTAGTGGTCCATTATCTGAAGGTTTTGGTGATATAGTAAAAATATATATTTTATTCATGTATTTACAAAGAGGAAACAAAATTTCAATAGGAGATTACGATAAATCCCTTATTTATGGTTATAATAAATTCCTTTACAATAATTTTAAACCCCTTATTGTAATAGATAATAAAAAAAGTAAAATTAATTGGCTAACAATATGCCAAGTGCTTTATCATGAGAATAACGAGTGGATTTTTGAAAAACAGAAAAATAACTTTGCCGAAAAATTCCTCTATTAGACCGACAACAGATATTGTTAGGATGGCAATCTTTTCAATTATATATAAAAAAATATACAATGCCGTTATATTTGATCTCTTTGCTGGCAGTGGTATCTTGGGTTTAGAAGCTCTCAGCAGAGGCGCATCATTTTGTCATTTTCTTGATATTGATTGTAGATACCTTAAAAAAAACATAACATTAGTTAGTAGTAGTAAATATAATATAATAAATGGTGATTTTTTTAGAATTGCAAGTAAAATAAAGCAGGGTGCAGATATTATATTTATAGATCCCCCTTATGGAAAATACAAAAGTAAAAACATCTTAGAAACTATTGCAACAAATAAATTGATTAAATATAATGGATTAATTGTGTACGAAGAAAGAAAGGACAACGATATAATGATAAATAGTGATTTATTTAAGATTATAAAAGAGAGGGTTTACGGGGATACAAAAATTACATTTATAGAGGTTCAAAATGGATATTCTATACCCAGGGACATTTGATCCAATAACAAATGGCCACTTAGATGTTATAGAAAGAGCTTCAAAAATATTTAAAAAAATAATAGTGGCTGTAGCAAAGAGTTATAATAAAAAACCTATGTTTTCATTAGAGTTAAGGGAGAGCTTTATCAAAGAATCTATTAAAGATTTAAATAATGTAGAAGTCCGCTCTTTTGATTGCCTATTAGTTGATTACTTAAAAAAAACTGGTGTGCACAATATCTTAAGAAGCTTAAGAGTAGCCTCTGATTTTGAATATGAACTACAGCTTGCTCTAATGAATAGAAAACTTGACGAACAATGTGAAACAGTATTCCTAATGCCAAATCAAAACTACATATTTCTCAGCTCAAGCATGATTCGGGAGATAGCAATGCTTGGAGGTGATATAGAATGCTTCGTACCAAAACCTGTATATGATTATATAACCAGAAATTTTAAAGCATATAAATAAATTTATATATAAATGAATATTAGGAGAAAAATAGAAGAGTATGAAAATAGTTATTTAAATAAATATGCAAAAAAAGCATCAGAAAGTAAAGGCAGAATAGTAAAAGAGGATGAATGCGATATTAGAACAGTATATCAAAGAGATAGGGATAGAATAATACATTCAAAATCCTTTAGAAGGTTAAAACATAAAACACAAGTATTTATTGCTCCAAAAGGGGATCACTATAGAACACGACTAACACACACCTTGGAAGTCGCCCAAATTGCTCGAACAATTGGTTGCGCTTTAAGGCTTAATGAAAATTTGATAGAAGCTATTGCTCTTGCACACGATCTAGGACATACCCCCTTTGGGCATGCTGGTGAGATAGCTTTTAGTGATATCTTAAATAAACCTTTTAAACATGTAGAGCAATCAATGAAAGTTGTTAAAACATTAGAGAAGGATGGTAAAGGCTTAAATTTAACATATGAGGTTTTAGAGGGCATATATTATCACTCAAAAGGAAGAGGGCCTCTTTTATTAAAAAATGATGTTGAAGACGTATCACTTGAGACAATGGTTGTAAGGCTCTCAGATATAATTGCCTATATTAATCATGATATAGATGATGCAACTAGGGCTGGTATACTTGACAATAAAGATATACCACGTGAAATAACGAGTGTTTTAGGTTGCACACATGGGGAGAGGATAGATAGGATTGTTAAAAACATAATAACAAAAACAATTAATAATAATTATAAAGCAATTGACATTGATGACGATTATCTTAATGCGATAGTAAATTTGAGAGACTTCCTTTTTAAAAATGTATATGAATCTAAAATAATAAAAAAAGAGATAGATAAAGCAGTAAGAATATTAATAGAGTTATATAGATATTATATAAAACATTTGGAGGATATCCCAACATTATATATTAAAGTTAACAAAGACAAAACATTAGCTATAATCGATTATATAGCTGGTATGACTGACAGATATGCACTCTACTTATACGATAAATTTTATATACCAAAAGGTTTTGCTTATTTTTAGCTTTAATTATATAATTCAAAGGAGCCAAAAATGTTAAACATAGTTGTCGTTGATGACAGCCTAACAATACATAAAATAGTAGAATATGCAGTTGATGTTGAAAGCTATAATTTATATAAGTTTTTTTCATTAGAGGATTTTAAAAATAAGGCTAACAATATAACCCCTCATTTATTGTTGTTGGACCATAAACTAGAAGGCCTTAATCTAAAGAACTTTTGCCATGATATAAAGGAAAAATATCCAACTTCAAAAATTATATTATTATTAGGTGCTTTTGAAAAAGCAGATGAACTTTATCTCGAAGAACTTAATGTAGACGACTATATTAATAAACCTTTTAACTCAAAAGCACTGTCAGCAAAAATTGACAAATTAGCGGAAACTATTGATGTTATAGAAAATGAGAGTAATGGAAGCGATGTAATAGAAGATGACAACCTAGATTATGAAAAATTATTAGAAAAATTGGAACCTATAAAAGAAAAAAAAGAAAATAACGAAACAGGCCAAGAAGAAAAGCAGGTAGATGAACTAGATATATTTGACAATAATGATCAGGATTTACAAGATATGAGACAAGCTATAAAATACATTGATCAAAAAGATGATATCAACGATTTAATCAGAAATAAAGTATATGAAATATTTGATAATATTGATTTACAAGATATAATTAAAGATTTAATATATAAAAAATTAAATGAATCAATGGAATCAATTGATTTTTCAAGCTATTTAAAACCAGTCTTAGAAGAAGAGGTTAAAAAAAATCTAGATAAAATATTAAGGGATATATTAGAAAAAGAGCTGGAAAACTCTATGGATAACATTGTTAAAACAATAATTCCTGATATAGCTGAAAAACTTATAAAAAAAGAAATCGAAAACATAAAGAAAGGGACAAATGATAAATGAAACGATATAAATCTGCAGGTGTAGACATAGACAAAGGTAATAAATTTGTTAGTCTAATAAAAACATTAATAGAACAAACTTATGATAATAACGTTATTGCTAACTATGGTGGATTTTCCGGTCTATATGACCTTTCATTTGTTAAAAAATATAAGAATCCTGTTCTTGCCTCAACAACTGACGGTGTAGGTTCAAAATTACTAATAGCTATAGATGCAGATGACCTCACAACTATTGGTATTGATTTAGTAGCTATGAATGTTAATGATCTTTTAGTAATTGGAGCTCAACCTTTAATATTCTTAGACTATATAGCCACCCACTCGCTTAATATTAAACAAACGAAGGAAATAATTAAGGGAATATCAAAAGCTTGCATCTCTACCAATGTCTCTTTGGTTGGTGGAGAAACAGCTGAGATGCCAAGCTTGTATAGTAAAGGGAATTTTGATCTTGCTGGTTTTTGCGCTGGCATAGTTGAAAGAGATGAAATTTTTGACAATAGAAATATTGATAAAGATAATATAATAATAGGCCTGCCATCGGCAGGATACCACAGTAATGGATTCACCCTTTTAAGAGAAGTCTATTTTAATGAAAATAAATTCAAATTAAACCAACAAATAGGTAATAACAAAACTTTAAAAGATATACTCCTTGAACCAACAAAGATATACACAAATGAATTTAGAATAATCAAAGAGAGTAATATCAAACCTAAAGGTTGTGCTCATATAACAGGAGGCGGTTTATATGATAACATTAAAAGAATTTTGCCAGAAAATATTGATGCAGAAATTGATATAAATAGTTGGAACCCTCCCTTTTGCTTTGATTTTTTTATGAAGAATACTGATATATCTAAAAAAGAGATGTATAGGGTCTTTAATATGGGCATTGGAATGGTAATGATTTTTGGAAAAGATAAGACTGATAAGGTTAAGGAAGTCTTTATTAAAAATAATATTGATTACCACACAATTGGATTTACTAAGGAAGGCTGTGGTAATGTTATAATAAAAGGTTTGTAGTGATAAATATAGCAGTATTTATATCAGGGCGAGGCAGCAATTTTAAAGCAATAAATGAATCTATTAAAAACAATTATATAAATAATGGAAAAATTGTTTTACTTATCTCAAATAATGAAAAAGCATTGGGCTTAAAGTATGCCTATGAGAACAAAATACAAACAAAAATATTAAGTAAACATCTTGCCAAAGATCAAAGAGATAATGAAATATTGCACACTTTAAAAGAACACAATATACACCTTGTATGTCTTGCTGGATATATGAGCATTATAGGAAAATCAATAGTTAACACTTATCACAATCGCATAATGAATATACATCCATCCTTACTGCCTAGCTTCCCTGGTTTAAATGCACAAAAACAGGCATTAGACTATGGTGTAAAGATAACAGGTTGCACACTTCATTTTGTAGACCATCTAGTAGATCATGGTCCTATTATATTGCAACATGCAGTCCATGTGGAAGATTCTGATGATGTAACTTCATTATCTGATAGAATTTTAAAGTATGAACACATAATTTACCCGAAAGGCATAAAGTTATTTACAGAAAATAAGCTAATAGTAAAAGGCAGAAAGGTATATATTAAACAATAATTTTCATCTATTTTAATTAGCTAGCTTGTCTTTTTCAACAACAGCATAAGCTGAATGGTTGTGTATGCTTTCAATATTTTCACAGGATACATAAAACCAGGTTATTCTATTATCATTATTAAGCTTTACGGCAGCATTTCTAACAATATCCTCAACAAAAGTAGGGTTATTATAGGCAAATTCAGTAATATATTTTTCATCACTTCTTTTTAAAAGTGAATATGTGGGAGCTGAGGAAGACGTCTCTGCAATATCAACTAATTCTTCAATCCAAACCATCTTTTTATGTCTAATTTTTATTACTACCATTCCCCTCTGGTTATGAGCCCCAAAAGCACTGATCTCCTTAGAACAAGGGCATAGGGATAATACTGGTACTTTTACAACAGTGATAAAATCATGGGTGCCATCAATATCACTAGCTATATATTTGCAAGAAAAACCCATTAAAGATTTCTCTTTTGATACTGGGGCTTCTTTCTCAATAAAATAAGGAAAAGATAGAGATATATGAGCTGAATTAGAATTTAATTTGCTCTTCATATTAACAAGCATTGAAGTTATTGTGTCATTATTAATATTTTCTCTGTGATTATTCAAAATCTCTATAAATCTTGACATATGCGTGCCTTTAAATTGGTGTGGCAATCTAACAAACATATCTATACTTGCTATTGTATGTTGATAACCCTTATTTTTATCCATTAATATAATAGGATATTTAATGTCTTTAATACCTACTTTATCAATATTTATATTCCTTGTATCAAATGAGTTTTGAATATCTTTCATCTAACGTGGTTTGAATCTCTTATTGGCCAAAATCATATGATAGGGCCTAATACCTTCTGGCACCTTATCAATATTTAATTGAAGCCATATTTGTCCATAATTTTGCATTTTAATCTTTTTGCCATTTTTTAAAGCATCTAGGTTTGAATTTAATTTTTCATCTAACGGGGCTTTTTTAACACCCTTATTTAATATCTCAATCGCTTTGCCTTTCTCATTCATTCTGTATAGAAAATATGCATATAGAGAATAGAGGAAACCTTCCTTTTTTGAGGCTTTAATTGCTTTTTCCATAACCTCTTTACATTTATCATATTTCTTTTCCTTATAATACAATGTTGCCAACATTGATGCAGCAATATAATTTTTTAGCGTTCCTTTTAATAGATAGTCTTTAGCCTTTTTCTTATCCTTCTTTAAATAATATATTATACCTAGTTGGGAATTAATCTGCTTTTTTATCATAAATTGCCATTTTGAAAGCCTCAAACCATCATTAAGCTTTTTTATGGCTTTTTCATAATGCCCTAGGTTCATATCCTTCTGTATAGAAGTAAATAGGCCGTTTAGTTTTTTGAAGACCTTTCTACCAATCAAAAAATTAACAAGAAATAATGTAATTACTGCTAAAATAGATGAAACAATATGATTAAAGGTAAAATAATATGTGCCTAAATAAATTAATGCTGATAACGAGAGAGATATAATCAATGTTAACATATTATAAAACTAAACCTCCTATGTTATTATCTACATATTTCAATATTCTTATATCCCGACTTAAAAAAATCATTTTCTGCTTGCAAGCCTATATCTATACATTTTATATGTTGTGGTACCTGAGTTTTAAAATAATTTACCTCCTGAGCAAACTCCATAACTCTACCATCTATCTTTATCTTTAAACTATATTTATCTGCATAATTCACTCTATCCCAGGATATATAAAGATTACCATCATCAAACACATAATCAATATTCTCTACTTTTTTAGGCCTGTTCAAATCAAAAGTATCAATCCTTTGGGCATATAGCCTCCCTTTATTATTGTAGATATCATAAGGTAGGATCGATACTTTATTGTATCTCTCTTTCAAGGTAATACCTTCTAGTCTTTCATTTCTACCATCATAATACAATTCATCATTAATATATAACTTATAATGCCTAATAGTATCAGTAAAATCAAGATTTATAGAAATAGTTTTATTATCAATAGGTATTATTTCAATATTTTTAATAGCCACTTGTTTTAAATAGGTAATCCTTTTAATAAAATAATTAGAATAAATATCATATCTTGGGTGTTTAAACATAAATTTGTAAAAATACTGTTCTTTTTCTTTTACGTCTCTATCCAAAAATTGACCCTCTGGTTTAATAGTAGCCAACTCTTTAAAGACCCCACCACATCCCTCGCAAGCAGATTTTTGCACAATTAAATTATAATCTTTATCATTATTTTTTACTAAAACACCCCCTTTAACAACCTCAATAAAAACCTCATCTTCAGCAGGTGGAATAAATTGAGATTTAGGAATCGGATCTGTTTTTTTGCCACATGCCAAAACTAATAATAATATTGTAAACAAGCTAATTAACTTAACAGTTTTGCGCATTTACAAATTTCCATCCACTTTCAATCTGCTTTTCAACTGAAACTCTTGCAGTACCTCCATAAGATTTTTTTCTATTAATTGAATTATTGATATCGATAAATTCATAAATATCTTCACTGATCTTGTCAGAAAATTTTTTAAACTCATTTAATGTTAATTCATTTAGATTTTTCTTCTCTTTTATGGCATATAAAACAATCTTTCCTGTAATATTATGAGACTCTCTAAAAGGGAGACCTTTCATGGTCAAATAATCAGCTAAATCAGTTGCTGTTGAGTAATTATCTAATGCAGCTTCACTTAGCCTTTTACGATTAACTGTTACATTTTCTACAATTCTATCTATTATTTTAACTGTGTTTTTATAGTTATAAATAGTATCAAAAATTTGAGTTTTATCCTCTTGTAAATCTCTATTATATGACAAGGGCAGCCCTTTTAAGATGGTTAACAATGATATAAGATTTCCATAAACAGAACCACATTTACCTCTAATCAATTCAAGTAGATCGGGATTTTTCTTCTGTGGCATTATGCTACTACCAGTAGTAAATTCATCTGGCAATTCAATAAAGGAAAA
>JAXHVM010000035.1 GCA_034189185.1 Deferribacterota bacterium | reverse complement strand
TCTTAAATCTTCCTATAAATTTTTGTATGACAAATAAAGTTGCAATAAAGAAGGGCTTTGATATTAATAATATTGAAGTACATGGGGATGATTGTAGTTTTCAAAGAAGAATAAAAAAGCCAATAGGTTTTAGTGTAAATTATATCCCTACCTCCATAAGAAAGAGGGTGGCAAAAGTAATATATGTTAAGCCAGTTATAGATAACAGAAAGTGCACTGTGTGTAAAAGCTGTTTAGATGCATGCCCAGTAAAGGCAATTGAATATATAGATAAATCTGTTATTATTAATAGCAAGCAATGTATTGAATGCTATTGTTGTTATGAGATATGTGAATTTGGGGCTATATATTTAAAAAGATCATTGTTACATAGGTTGTTTGTATGATGAGTTATTTTTTAATTTTATTATTGTGTTATCTAATTGGATCAATACCCTTTGGCTATTTAATTGTTAAGTTCTTTAAAGGGGTTGACATTAGAAATGTTGGCTCAGGGAATATTGGGGCAACTAATGTTGGCAGATTATTGGGTAAAAAAGGTTTTATCTTGGTTTTTCTGCTAGATTTTTTAAAGGGTTTTTTACCAATTTATCTTTTGTCCCATTATTACCCAGAAAGTTATTTGTTGTTAATTTCTGCAATGTTGGTTATATTTGGTCATATGTTCTCACTTTTTTTGAAATTCAAAGGTGGCAAGGGGGTAGCAACTAGCTTAGGAGTGTTTTTAGCCCTTGCTCCAGTGGGTATTATTTTAGCAGTATTCGTTTTTTTATTAGTTATTTTATTATCAAAGATGGTTTCTCTTTCCTCTATTTTATCAGCTTTTTCAGCAGCATTGTTTTTATGGCTAACAAATCCCTGGTTTGAATTAAATATCACTGTTTCAATTATAGTTTTATTTATAATTATTAGGCATAAAGATAATATTAAAAGAATTGTAAAGGGAGAGGAGCATAAAATTGGAGTAAGAATTGATAATCCCTCATAAGGTAATGAACAAGTGTATAGCCAAAGCATTAGAGTATAAAGGCCATACAAAATTAAATCCCGTTGTTGGTGCAGCTGTTGTTAAAGATGGTAAGATTATTGCGATTGATGCACATCGAAGGTTTGGCTCTAAACATGCTGAGGTGAATGTATTAGAAAAAGCAGGGAATGAAGCTTTTGGCTCAGACCTATATGTAACCCTTGAGCCATGTTCAGTCTATAGTAAAACACCTCCATGCGTGCATAAAATAGTTGAGGGTGGCATTAAGAGAGTATTTATTGGGGTTGCTGATCCTAATCCTTATAATTATGGAAAGGGTATTTCTTTTTTAAGAGATAAGGGTGTGGAAGTATATATAGGTTTTCAGATGGAAGGGTGTGCAAAGATTATAGAGGATTTTACCAAGTATATTTTAAGAGGTGAGCCCTATTATATAGTTAAGATTGCACAAAGCTTGGATGGCAAGATTGCAACAAAAAATCTAGATTCAAGATGGATAACCAATTCATCCTCAAGGGCTTATGTTCATTATATTAGATCGACTTGTGATGCAATATTGGTAGGTATAAACACTGTAAAAACCGATGATCCATTACTAGATGTTAGGTTTTTTGGCGAAAATGTTAATAATCCCAAAAAGGTTGTTTTAGATGCTAAATTATCAATAGATGAATCATCAAACTTAGTTAGAAAATACCCTAAGGATTTAATTATCTTTACAGGCAATAATGTGTCTAAACTAAAGGTTGATAAGCTTAAAGAGAAAGGGGTAAAAGTTATCAATTGCAATGTCTCAGATGAGGGTTTTATAGATTTATCTGAGGTATCTAGAAATTTAACTAATTTAAACATATTGAGGGTTTTGGTAGAAGGTGGCTCAAATATTTTTGGATCCTTCTTTGATAAAAATATTGCCGACTATGCATATTTTTTCTGTGCACCAATTATTATTGGTGGTAGAGATGGGGTTTCCTCAGTCGGGGGAAATGGAGTTGATAGTATAAAGGATGCTACAAAGATATTGGATCCATTAATTCAGAGATTCGAAGATGATATAATGATATATGGAAAAATAAAAGATTATAGTAGATATGTAATTAAAAAAACTGAAAAGGTGGCAATGAGGTGTTCACAGGCATTATAAATGAGGTTGGTAGGATAATAGATATTAAGCAAAAAGGAAATATATATAAAATTACAATTGAGTCTTTTAGTGTGATTAAAGATTTAGTGATTGGAGATTCAATTTGTGTGAATGGTGTTTGTTTGACAATTACCAAAAAGGAAGATAATTACTTTATTGCCGATTTATCAAAGGAAACATTTAATGTTTCAGCATTTAGTAGATATAGAGTTAACAACAAGGTTAACTTGGAAAGACCTCTTAAACTAATGGATAAACTTTCAGGACATATAGTTTTAGGTCATGTTGATTGTATAGGCAAAATCCAGTATATAAAAGATTGTGGAGACTTTTATATCTTTGGCATTTCTTGTTTAAAAGATATAACAAGATATATTGCTTATAAAGGTTCAATAGCAATCGATGGGATTAGCTTGACAATTTCAAAGTTAAAAAATTCATTGTTCGAAGTAACTTTAATACCACATACATTTAAAAATACAAATTTATGTTACAAAAAAAGTGGTGATTATGTTAATCTGGAAATCGACGTTATTGCAAGATATATCGAAAGATTAAACACTTTTAAAAGTAGTGATAAAGATATATATAATAAATTAGATTATCCTATAAATTTTATATGAGAGGTAATATATGAATGATAGTTATATCATTAGTGTTGAAGAAGCTATACAAGAGATAAAAAATGGGAAAATGGTAATAATGATAGATGATGAAGATAGGGAGAATGAAGGCGACTTAGTTATTGCAGCTGAATATGTAACACCAGAAGTAATAAATTTTATGGCAAAATATGCTAGAGGTTTAGTTTGTTTATCCCTAACTGGTAAAAGGTGTGATGAATTAAATTTACCGTTAATGGTTAATGAAAATACTTCACAATTTGGTTCTCCTTTCACTGTTTCTATTGAGGCAAAAGAAGGGGTTACTACAGGTATATCGGCCTTCGATAGGGCGCATACAATTAAAGTAGCAATAGATCCCAAGACAAAGCCAGATGATATAGTTAGGCCTGGGCACATCTTTCCTTTAAGAGCAAGAGAGGGTGGTGTATTAATGCGTGCTGGGCATACAGAAGGTTCCATTGATCTTGTTAGGTTGGCTGGTCTCTATCCAGCTTCTGTTTTATGTGAAATTATGAATGATGATGGTAGCATGGCAAGGTTGCCACAACTAGTAGAATTTGCAAAAAAACATAATATTAAGATAGTCTCAATTGCTGATATTATTTCATATAGATTAAAATATGATTCAGTTATTAAAGAAGATGCTGAGGCAAAATTGCCTACTAAATATGGCGATTTTAAGATTCGCGTGTTTAAAAGTAAGGTTGATATGCAACAGGCAGTAGCTTTAATAAAAGGAGATATTACACCAATTGAAGAACCTATATTAGTTAGGATGCATTCTCAGTGTTTAACAGGAGATGTATTTGGCTCGCTAAGATGTGATTGTGGTGATCAGCTACAAAAATCTATGGAGATGATTGAACAAGCAAAAAGGGGTGTATTAATTTATTTATTCCAGGAAGGAAGAGGAATTGGTCTTTTCAATAAAATTAAGGCGTATAAATTGCAAGAATCAGGTCTTGATACTGTTGAAGCCAATCTACACTTAGGGTTTTCTGCAGATTTAAGAGCTTATGGTTTTGGTGCGCAGATTTTAAGGTTACTTGGCATTAAAAAAATGAGATTATTAACAAATAACCCCAAAAAGATTAAGGGTCTATCAGGTTTTGGTTTGGAAATAGTAGAAACTATACCCATTGTCACAAAAGTTACAAAAGAAAATAGGGATTATTTATGGACAAAAAAGGTAAAATTGGGGCATAATATTCATTTTGATGAAAAGGAGGAATAGATGGTATTAAAAATCAACGAAGGTAAATTAAAGGGTGATGGTTATCGTTTTGCAATTGTTATTTCAAGATTTAATGATTTTGTAACAAAGAATCTTTTATCGGGTGCATTAGATATGTTATATAGACATAATGTCAAAGAAAGTGATGTTGAAATCTTTAGGGTGCCAGGTTCTTTTGAGATTCCTTTATTGTGTAAAAAATTATCTTTGTCAAAGAAGTATGATGCTGTAATTGCTCTAGGGGCTGTAATAAGAGGAGATACACCTCATTTTGATTATGTAGCAAATGAAGTTTCAAAGGGTGTTGCAAAGGCATCATACGATAGTGAAGTACCAGTTATATTTGGTGTATTGACAACAGATACCCTTGAGCAGGCTGTAGAGAGATCGGGCCTAAAATCTGGTAATAAAGGGAGTGAAGCTGCTATTAACGCCTTGGAGATGGTTAACCTATTAGATAACTATGGTCTCAAAGCTTAGGGCAAGAACAAAAGCAAGAATTGATGCTGTTGAAATGTTTTATGCCTATTCATTTGGAGCATATGATCCAGATGAAATTATTGAAAAATATTATAAATACAATAATTATAAGCTAGATAACAAGCAAAGGGACTTTGCGAAAAAACTATTTTTGCAAACTTGCAAAAATAGTGAGACAATTGATAAATATATAAAAAAATATTTAAAGAAAAATTGGACAATTGATAGGATTGGCTATGTAGAGTTAAGCATATTAAGGGTAGCAATTAGTGAGTTTTTATACTTTGATACGCCCTTTTTTGCTATATTAGATGAATATGTGAGTATTGCTTCTACATATACAGATAGCCAAGTAACAAATTTTGTTAATGCCTTATTAGATAATTTTAAAAATGAGTATAGGGTAACAGATGGTAGAGAGGGTTAACATAGATTTAAATGATAATGAATTGTGGCCCCTTTTTTTTGATTATGATTTTGACAGTTTAAAACCTAGGGGTTATAGTGGCAGGGTTGAACTTTTTTCTTTTAGTAAGATCTATAGCCTTTTAGAATCAACTGAATATTTTAATAGTATAGTTTACGTGAAAATAAAAAATTTAATATTTAAATATGGCATATTTTTAGTGGATTATTCAAAATTATTACTTAATGAGTCTGATTATTTTGTAGATAGATTACTAGCTATGGGTATAGGTAGTTTTATATTTATGGCTGAATCAAGATACTTTGATGTTGAGGAAATGTTTAGATTTGACAATAGATTGTTGGTGAAATTCTTTAAATTTGAGTGAAAAAGCTACTGTAAAGATAAGATTATATGTCGATAAGAAAGATATTATGTATTTGAATAGTATAATAGATTCCTATGAAGGCGTTGGAATTGTTAGAACTATTAATAGGCATAAAGGGCAAGTTGTTATTTATACAACAAAATCTCAAAAGGATGTGCTTATTAGTATTTTAGAAGCATTGAGAAAAGAGGGTGTAACTTTAGAAATAGTTGGTGTGATAGAAAACGAGGAGATTGATAGTTGGAATTAAATATTGTTGAAGAAAGGTTTTTAATAATTGATGTTAATGAGAATTTAACAAAAGATAATAAGCCATACCTTAGATTTATTTTGTATGATGAAAAAAGCAAGCAATATAGTGGTATTATGTTTAATATTAAAAATATAAACTTTAGACCATCAAAGGGAGATATTGTTAAAATTAATGGAATCCTTCAAAATTATAATGGTCAAGTACAGTTAAAAATATCAAAAATGTTTAAATTAGAAGGAGAAAGTCATGATGATTTCCTCCCACGATCTATGTATGATCTTAATATCATGCTAGAAACCCTGAAAAAGACGGTGTTAGAGAATATAAAGGATGAATATTTAAAAAAATTATGTGTCTTATTTTTTGAAGATAATGAGACAGTAGAGAAATTCAAGAAATCTCCTGCGGCAAAAAGTATTCACCATCCATATATTGGAGGGCTGTTGGAGCATACATTGTCTGTTGTTAGGTTGGCTGTCTTTCTCTCAAAACACTATTCAGATTATGTTAATTCAGATTTATTATTAGTAGGTTCTTTATTTCACGACTTAGGCAAAATATACGAATTAGAAGCAAAGGAAGGTATAGATTATACAGATTGTGGTAGGCTTGTTGGTCATCTATTATTAGGTATTGAAAAAATTAATGAATACATAAATAGAATAGATTCTTTTCCAGCCACATTGAAGAATCTCCTCATACATATGATAGCGTCTCATCATGGATATCTAGAATATGGTTCTCCCCAACTACCTAAGACATATGAAGCTTTGATCTTATATTATATTGATGATTTAGATGCTAAACTAAATAATTTTAATCAGTTATTAGAAAGAGAAGGTGTTGATGAGGGGTGGAGTTCCTATAATAAAATCTTAGAAAGGCAAATATTCAAACATAATAGATAGTAAAATGTATAGCAATTTAAAGATTATAAACCATCCATTAGTAAAGCACAAGCTTACTAAAATAAGGGATTATAGAACAACAAAAAAGGAATTTAAGGAATTATTAGACGAGGTTTCAATGTTAATGGCCTATGAGATTACAAAGGATTTACCTTTAAAGAACATAAAAATAAAAACCCCTATGACTCAAATGGTATCTCCCATAATATCTGGGAAAAAAGTTGTGCTGTTGCCTATCTTAAGAGCAGGTGTAGGCATGATAGATGGTGTATTAAAGTTAATCCCCTCAGCGAGGGTAGGCCATATAGGCATATATAGAGACCATGATACCTTAAAACCCGTGGTATATTATTTTAAAGTGCCCAATGATTGTATTAATAGAAATGTTATCATATTAGATCCTATGCTTGCTACAGGTGGCTCTATTGTTAAAGCAGTTGATAAACTAATTGAGGTAGGGGTTAAAAATATAAAAATTATGTGTTTGATTGCCGCTCCAGAAGGCGTCGAATATGTGAATAAATATTATCCAGATCTACCTATTTATGTGGCTTCACTAGATGAATGTTTAAATGAAGACGGTTATATAATGCCTGGTTTAGGTGATGCTGGCGATAGACTCTTTGGAACAAAATGAAAGTAATTAAAAATTATATACGCAATTCTTTTTTGGCTGGTTTATTTACGTTACTTCCTATAATTGTGACTTTTATAATATTTATGTGGATCTTTAAAAGTTTCACAAATTTCTTATTACCCTATATTATAATGGCTGAAAGCTATTTTAATATAGTACTTAATCCAGTAGGCAGACGTGTTATTTCTCTGATTCTACTATGCATCATTATTTCTATAATAGGTGTTTTTGCGAAAAATTATTTTGGAAAAAAATTAATAAATCTATTTGATAATATAATAAAGAAGATCCCACTAATTAGTACTATTTATGTTTCATCAAAACAGGTAATACATGCTTTTCATAATACAAATACAGACAATTTTAGAAAGGTATTGTTAATAGAGTATCCAAAGAAGGGGTTATATGCTATAGCATTTTTAACAAATACAACACTCACATATTTTAATAAACATTTAAGAGAGGAAACACTCAGTGTGTTTTTACCAACTGCGCCTAATCCAACCTCTGGTTTTATTTTGATTGTTCCCAAAAAAGATGTTATTGAATTAGATATGACAGTGGAAGAAGGATTTAAGTTTGTGTTATCAATTGGCATGGTTGCTCCTGATAGATTGAGTGGAAATAGTGATAAAGTGAGGTTTAAGTAAAATGTATTATAATTTAGGTTTATTAGGATATCCATTAAGGCATAGTATTTCGCCATTAATACACACCTATCTGCTGTATAAAAATTTTATAAATGGTGGATATAATTGTTTTGAATTACAGGAAGAAGCTAGTCTTAGTGAATTTATTAATTTTGCAAGGAGATATAACTTTGCTGGGTTTAATGTTACATTGCCTTATAAAGAGAAGATATTTAAGTATATAGATGAAGTTGATTCAAGTGCAAAAAATACGCATAGTATAAATACTTTGTTAATAGATAAGGGTATAACAAAGGCTTATAATACCGATCTTTTTGGTTTTAGTAAGTTAATTGAAAACAATAATATTGAATTATTAGATAAAAATATAGTTGTTATTGGCTCAGGCGGGGTTGTAGGCACTATCCTATATTATCTTTTAAATAATGAAATTAAATCACTGTGTATATTGTGTAGAAATGTAGAAAAAGGAAAAAATTTAATTAGTAGATTACAGCTAAAAGAAAATGGATCTGTATTAGTAGAAAATTTAAATAAAAGACTTAGAGAAGGCATAAATTGTGATATTTTAATACATGCTACCTCAGCTGGTATAAGTGGAGAGTTTGATATGAATTTAAACAATATTAATTTTAATATTGCTATTGATTTACAATATAGCTTGAAAGATTTAACACCTTTTTTACAAAGAATTAAAAATAAGAATTATAATATCATAATCGATGGTTTTGATATGCTAATTTTTCAAGCTATTAAATCATTTGAGATATGGACGAAAAGAAAATTTGATATAAATTTAGAAGAAATTAGTTCCTATTTAAAAGGTAGTACTTGATGGTTATAGAGGATTTAATTAAAGAGAAAGGTTTGGTAAGTGAGGAGCAATTGCAAGAGGCCCTTTCCATTAAGACTAGAAGAGGAGGCTCGCTCCCATCTATATTAGTATCATTAAAATATGTTGATAAAGACGAGATAGGCAAATTATTAAGTGAGTATTACGGTGTTCCCTACATAGATCTTAGAAAAGTGAGTATCCCTGATAGTGTTTTGGAGTTAGTGCCTGATGTGATCTGCAAGAAATATACATTAATACCCTTTGGCGTTGTTGGTAATAAGTTAAAGGTAGCAATGTCAGATCCATCAAATATTTTCGCGTTAGAGGAATTACGTTTTGCAACGGGTAAAACTATTGAGTCCTATGTTGACTTAGATAGATATATAAAGAGGCTTATTGAGGAAAAAACAGGAAGAACGAAACTCAAAGGTATTGCGGACGAGGATGCTTTTCGTGATTTTGAGGTGGGTGAAGAAGACGGGGAAACAGCAGTTGACCTCGATGAATTGACAGTTGGGGCAGAGGATGCACCTATTGTAAAATTAGTAAATACAGTTTTAAATGATGCAGTAAAGAAGAATGCCTCAGATATACATTTTGAACCTTATGAAAAAATGTTCAGGATACGTTTAAGGGTTGATGGTATTTTAAGGGATTACCTGCAGCCTCCAGTAAAGATAAAGAATGCTGTTACTTCTAGAATTAAAATTCTAGCACGTTTAGATATTGCAGAACGGAGATTGCCTCAGGATGGGCGTATTAATTTAAGGATTTCTAATATGGAGTATGATATAAGGGTTTCTATAATACCTACAATTTACGGTGAAAAGGCAGTTTTGAGATTGCTTAGAAAAACAGGTGGAATTATCACTCTAGAGGAGTTAGGTTTTGATAAGGAAAGTATGGAAAAATACATTAAGGCAATTAGTAAACCCTATGGTATGATACTAATGACTGGCCCAACTGGTAGCGGTAAATCAACAACACTTTATGCTGCGCTTAATAGATTGAATAGTCCAGAGGTTAATATTATGACAGCAGAAGATCCTGTAGAATACAATATAGTTGGTGTTAATCAGATAAATATAAGGGAGAGTATAGGCTTAACATTTGCGTCGGCTTTGAGATCCTTTTTGAGACAGGATCCAGATATTATAATGGTAGGTGAGATGAGGGATTATGAAACAGCAGAAGTTGCTGTTAGAGCAGCGTTAACTGGCCACCTAGTATTCTCTACCCTTCATACAAATGATGCGCCGAGTACTGCTACTAGGCTTATAAATATGGGGCTTGAACCATTTCTTGTTGCTTCATCAGTTAATTTAATAGCAGCTCAGAGACTGATAAGACGTGTTTGTAGAGGGTGCTCAGATACAGACAACTCTGTATCTGATGAGTTATTACTTAGCATGGGATTTAAAGAAGAGGAGATAGGAACCTTTATCCCCGTTAAAGGCAAGGGTTGTGACCTCTGTGATGGAACAGGTTATAAGGGAAGAATAGCATTATTTGAGACAATGGAGATTAATGAAAAAATAGCAAATCTAATTTTAAGGGGTGCAACATCTTATGAGTTAAAAGATGCTGCTATTAAAGAAGGTATGTTGACATTGCGTAGGTCTGGGCTTAATAAGATTAGAGAAGGTATTACTACTGTTGATGAAGTAATTAGGGTAACTTTAGAAGATTAAGAGGAGTGCTCTAATGTATATAATGAAAGAATTACTAGAAAAAATGATTGAGTTTAATGCTACTGACTTACATATAACTGCAGGAACACCACCAGTTTATAGAATAGCAGGTAATTTAGTGCATTTAGAGGGAGAAAGATTAACACCTGATGATACAAAGAGATTGTGTTATAGTGTATTAACAGATTTTCAAAAGAAGAAGTTAGAGGAGAATTGGGAACTTGATCTTTCATTTGGTATAGAAGGTGTTAGTAGGTTTAGATCTAATATTTTTTACCAAAGAGGTGCTGTAGCAGGAGCTTTTCGAAGGATACCCTTTGAGATATTAGAACTAGATACCTTAGGTCTTCCCCCCGTTGTTAAGACCTTTACAGATAAACCAAGGGGCTTAATTTTAGTTACAGGTCCAACGGGCAGTGGTAAGTCAACGACGTTAGCAGCAATGATTGATAAAATAAATAATGAAAAGAAGGTTCATATTGTAACAGTAGAAGATCCTATAGAATATTTATATAAGCATAAAAATGCTATTGTTAATCAAAGAGAAGTCAACTCAGATACAAGAAGTTTTAATGTAGCCTTAAAATATATATTAAGACAAGATCCTGATGTTGTTTTAATAGGGGAGCTGAGGGATTTAGATACTATTCAATCTGCCTTAAGGGTTGCTGAAACTGGTCATTTAACATTTGGTACATTGCATACCAATGATGCAATAAGTACAATAAACAGGGTTATTGATGTATTTCCGCCTCACCAACAACAACAAGTTAGGGTACAGTTGTCTTTTGTTATTGAGGGTGTTATCTCTCAGCAACTATTGCCAAGAATGGATGGACAAGGCCTATGTCTTGCTAGTGAAGTTTTAGTAGTAAATCATGCTGTTAGAAATCTCATAAGGGATAGCAAGGCCCATCAAATTTATTCTTTAATGCAATCTGGCCAAAGAGAACATGGTATGACTACAATGAGTCAGTCTCTATTTAATTTATACGTTAAAAAATATATATCTGAGGAAGTGGCTATTGAGCGCGCTGTCTACCCAGATGAAGTTAGAACAATGATAAATAAAGTGAAGGTTGGAATAAACAGAAGGTGGTAATAGATGAGATATGTTTATAAAGGCATTAATATGGAAAGTAGAAAAGCTATTAAGGGCTCAATTGAAGCTGATGATGAAAGAGAGGCAAAGCTTCTCTTAAGAAATAGAAAGATTAATGTCACTGATATTAAAAGAGATTGGAAAAGCATAGAGATAAAATTTAGAAGAGAAAAAATAAAGGTATACGATACAGCAGTGGCAAGTAGACAGTTAGCTGCTATGATTAGTGCAGGATTGCCCTTAGCTCGTGCTTTAGATATTTTAGCAGGTCAGGTTACTAATAGGAAGTTAAGAAAAGTTTTTAGAGATGTTAGTGAAGATATAGCTGGCGGTTCTTCTTTTTATGAGGCGTTAAATAAGTATAAAGAGCACTTTGGAGATTTATATATTAGTATGATACGCTCTGGTGAGGAAAGTGGTGCCCTAGATGATATTTTAAACAGACTAGCACTCTATCAAGAAAAGAGTGTTGCCTTAAGAAGGAAAGTCAAGGGTGCACTAGCGTACCCAATAACAATAATTATCTTTGCAGCAATAATACTGGCCATTATTATGGTTTTTGTTGTCCCAAAATTAGCCGAAGTATATGAAAGCTTAGGTGGTGAATTACCTGTAATGACTCAAATTACAATAAATGTGAGTAACTTTGTTGCAAGCCCTACTGGTGGTGGTATAATACTTTTATCAGTTATACTTTTAGTTATGATTATAAGGTTATTATATAAAAGAACAGTTAGAGGTCGCTATTTTTTTGACTTTTTACTGTTAAAACTGCCTAAATTTGGTGATTTGGTTAATAAATTATCTATTGCTAGATTTTCAAGGAGTATGTCAACACTACTTAGGGGTGGTGTTCCTATACTTAGAGCAATTGATATAACTGCCTCTAATAGTGGCAATAAAGTGGTTGAGAAATATATACTTAACACAAAAGCTGATATAGAAGAAGGTAGAACCTTAGCTGAGCCTATGAGACAAATAAAACTGTTTCCATCTATGGTGGTTGAGATGGTAAGAGTTGGTGAGGAGACTGGTAATTTAGATGATATGATGGATAAGGTTGCAGATTATTATGAAGATGAGGTTGATAGGGCAGTAGAGGCTGTAACAAGTATGATTTTGCCTGTTTTTATATTTTTCTTAGGTGGTATTATCGGTTTTATTGTTATTTCCTTATATCTACCGATATTTAAGATGGGCGAATTAGTTAGATAGGTATATTTTTATTATTTTTTATTAGATTGATAAGTTTCTAAATATTTTCTTAGTTCTTTTTTTAATATTTTTCCATTTGCATTTTTTGGAAGACTATCTATATAAATATATTCATCAGGCAGCCACCATTTTGGAAATTTAGTTAATAACAACTCTTTTAGTTCCACAATATCTATTTTTTTACCGTTTTTTGTAACTATAAAAGCATAGGGTCTTTCACCCCATTTTGGGTGTTTAGCAGCAACAACAGCTGCATCAATTATGTCACTGTGTTGTAAAAGCATATTCTCTAATGCGGTTGAGCTTATCCACTCTCCGCCTGAACGTATAAGATCCTTAGATCTATCAACAATCTGAATGTAATTATCTTCATCAATAACAGCTATGTCCCCAGTATCAAGCCAACCATCTTTAAAACTATCTTCCCCCTCATTTTTATAGTATGAGTTTATTACCCAAGGTGACCTTATGTATAAGTTTCCCATAGTTTTGCCATCTTTTGGAACTTCTTTGCCGTCTTTTACTATTTTTACATCCATAAATGGCCATGGTATTCCCTGTTTTGTTAGAAATTTAGCTTTTTCTCTTATACTCTTTTCTTTAGGTACTGTTTCTAATTTGTTTATTAGTCCATTTGGTGATGATTCAGTCATGCCCCATGTATGTATTATATTTAAATTTGCCCTTAATAGTTTTAACAGTATATCTTCACTTGGTGTACTTCCACCAATATTTAAGGTAAAATTATTTGCTAGATTGTGAAAATAATTCCTTTTATCAAGTTCGTAGGCAACTTCATGCCAGATAGTCGTTGCTGCAGCCACAAAATTAACTTTTGTTTCCTCCATTAGTTTAATTAATGTAGAAGCTCCTTTATATGCAAAGGGTAAAACTATTTTACAACCTGCATAAATACCCATATAAGGCAGACACCAAGCATTAACATGATACATTGGGACAACCGGCATGATTATATCATTTGAATTTAGGTTAAAAGCTGCGCTTCCTGAGCTGATTACTGTATAAAGACATATTGCCTTATGTGTATAGACAACCCCTTTTGGTCTACCCGTTGTTCCAGAAGAATAGCTCATCCCCATAGGTTCGTTTTCATTTATTTCTGGAAATTCATAATTGGAGTTATTATTCAACATAACATCTTTTTCATAATCAATAAATGGATGATCAATATTATTTATGGAGTTTATTATAATTGTTTTAACTTTAATTTTATCTTTTATATTTTCATAGAGAGTAATGAGGGTATCATCAATAATTAATACCTTGTCATCAGCATGATTTATAATATATATAATATCATCTAAAGGTAATTTTATATTTATAGTATGAATTATAAAGCCAGCAGCAGGAATTCCATAATATGCTTCTAGGTGGGCATTGTGGTTATTCATTAATGTTGCAACCTTATCACCTCTTTTAATATTTAAATTAGCTAAAAATGAAGCAAGTGATTTAACACGTTCATAAAAATTTTCATATGTATATTTTACTTTTCTACCATCAGGAAATACTGATAGTATCTCTTTATCTTTATAAAATTTGCATGATCTGTTAATAATATCAGTTATAGTTAGTTGCCTATCCATCATGTAATTTTTCATATCAAAGAACACCTTTTAAAATTTTATTTACTTATTATATTGCTTATTTATTGTAAAACAATAATAAATTTATAATTAGTTTAAATGCAAGAGATTTTTAATTTTAACAATTTGATACAGCTAATTGATAAGATAGCTTCTTTTTTGATGAAGAAGGAAATTTTTCTACCCCTAATAGCTTTATCACTTATCACCTTCCTCATAAGTCTTTTTCTTGTGCCCTATATTATTATTAATATCCCAGAAGATTATTTTTTACATGATAAAAGAAGGTATAGCAGATCTTTTAAACACATTTTGTTTAGAATAGTAAAGAACTTTTTTGGTATAATATTAGTTATTATGGGCTTAGTTATGCTTTTTACGCCAGGTCAAGGAATTTTATTTATATTTATTGGTTTTATGCTAATAAACTTTCCTGGTAAATATAGGCTTGAAAAAAGACTTATTAAAAATAAAAAAATATATATTATTATAAACAATATTAGAAAGAAATACAACAAGAAACCTATAATTATAAATAGCGATTAATTTAAGATATAATGTTTCTATATATAATCTTTATATATTCTTCTAATTGTGGGTAATTTAGTAATAATTTAAAATTATATTTTAAATGTTATCTTTGTTTT
>JAXHVM010000034.1 GCA_034189185.1 Deferribacterota bacterium | reverse complement strand
TTTTTATTGTAAATACAAGAAAATTAGTTTATTTGCCTTTGGAGATATGGTTTTACCCTTTCTCTTGCTTGGTCAGGCCTTGGGAAGGTTTGGAAACTTTACAAATGGAGAAGCCCATGGGGTGCCAACATTTATCCCCCCCTCAATAATTTTTTCATTGAAAAATAGATTTTATGATTTTTGGAATGTTGTGTTAACGACCCTTGATGTAGAGAATACCTATAGGGGTTTTCATAAGTTATATCAAATGATTAAGGATAAAGGTCAGCTTAAAGTTTTCTTTGAAGGCAAGGCATATATTTTAAAGGAATATGTCCCTTGGGGGGTTAAGTTTCCAGAGAAATATATGTCGCCAGCGTATAGGCAATTTGATTCTCTACCTCTTCATCCAACATTTTTTTATGAGATGATATTAAATTTTATATGTGCAGGTATATTGATCTATCTTTGGAGAGATAATAAAAATATTGGAAAAGGCACGATTGTTGGTCTTTATTTAATATTTTATGCTATAATCCGTGGATTTGTGACATTTTTTAGGGCAGATGATTTGATGATAGGCTATTTTAGGGCTCCCCATGTTGCAAGTTTTATAATGTTAATAATTGGTTTTTTAATTTTATTTACTAGAAGAAAGAATTTACAGTAGTTTATTTATAAGGGGTTAAAACATCTTAGGTTATTTTCAAAGGGTGGTTTCTCAAAAAGGCATCTATCAGTTTTTCTAAAACATCTAGAATGAAAGATGCAGCAATTATTTTTTGATAAGTCATTCTTCTCTATTGTTCCAGGGATTGTCTCTAGTATTTCAATGTCATTTTCTAATGTGGGTATACATCTAAAGAGTGAATAAGTGTATGGATGTTTTATATTCTTTAATTTAAAGGGGGGAGTTAAAACTTCCATTAACTCACCAGCATAAACTATGATTATTTTATGGGCAATTTTTGCAAGAAGAGAGATATCGTGAGAGATAAAGAGTATTGAAAGCTCATTTTTAGATTGCAATTTTTTAAGTAATTTTAGTATTTCTGCTTGTATTGAAACATCCAGTGCCGTTGTTGGCTCATCTGCCAATAATATTTTAGGATTTGTTGCAAGAGCTAGAGCAATGTTTATCCTTTGATTCATCCCCCCACTTAAGTTAAAGGGGTAATTCTCCATTCTCTCCACTGGGTTATCAATTTCAACACTTTGTAGGAGCTCTAAAGCCTTTTCTCTAGCATCTTTCTTGTTCATTTTGTGATCTTTTAGAGTAATAGCTTCTATTAGCTGCCTGCCTATTTTAACTGTTGGATTTAGAGAGGTGGTAGGGTTTTGTAATATAATAGATATCTTTCTCCCTCTAATGTTTTTAAAATCTTTGCTACTAACAACAGCACTATTTTCATATAGTATTTTTCCATCTGTTAACATTATTGGTTTATTAATTAAACCAAGTATTGTTTTACAAAGAATAGTTTTACCACTGCCAGACTCACCAGCAATACCTAAGATTTCACCTTTAGTTAGCTTAAACGATAAGTTTTTTAGTATGTAGAATCTTTCTTTTGCGCTTACATATTCAACTGTTAAATTTCTTATTGATAGCATGTGTAATAAATATAGATTATATATTGATAAAATCAATTTTTTAAATTTTTGAGTTTTGCTTGTGGGTTTATTTGTTTCAAATTATAATTAATTATGGGCTAGCTTGATCCATTTATGATTAAAAATCTAGATGAAGTTCTAAATGAAATAAAAGATAGAGCAGATATTGTTGAGGTAATATCTGATTATATTGAATTAAAAAAGGTTGGTAATAATCATAGAGGGCTGTGTCCATTCCATGCTGAGAAAACCCCCTCTTTTTACGTGAGTGATAAAAAAAATCTCTTTCATTGTTTTGGTTGTGGTGTTGGTGGGGATGTTATCACCTTTTTAATGAAATATGAAAATATTGAATTTTTAGAGGCAGTTGATCTTCTGGCTTCTAGGTATGGTATAAACATTGCAGAGAAAGAGCTTAATCCAGGCTATAAACAATTATATGACATCCATTTAGAATTTTCTAAAGAGGCGGAAAATAGACTATATTCTGATGAAGGAAAACAAGCTTTTGAATATTTAAAAAGTAGAGGTATTGGCAAAGATCTAATTGGACAATTTCGTATTGGTTATATACCTAAAAATAATAATTTTTCAAAATTATTAAATTCCTTTGATATAAAAGTGATTAAAGAATCTGGGTTATTCTTTATGAAAAATAGTTCTTATCGTTCGAGATTTGATGGTAGAATTTTGATACCCATTAAAAATAATTCTGGAAAAATAGTTGCTTTTTCAGGGAGGACAATTGATGGGAGTCTTCCAAAATATCTTAATTCCCCTGAAACCACAATTTTTAGAAAAAGAGAGGTTTTATTTAACTTTGACAGCGCAAAAAAGGTTAATAACAATCCCCTTTTTTTGGTAGAAGGTTTTTTTGATGTTATTATTATGCATAAGTATGGGTTTATGCCAGCAGTGTGCACAATGGGCACTGCAATCAGCCCTAATCACATAAAACTTATTAAGAGACATTTTAAAGAGGTTATATTAATTTTCGATGGTGATAATGCTGGTAGAAAGGCTGCTTTTAGATCACTTGAAACTTTTTTAACCTCTAATTTTGCTGTAAATGTTGTTTTTCTGCCAGAGGGAGAGGATCCCGATAGTTATATAAGAAAATTTGGTAGGGAAGCCTTTAAAGAATTAGTTGAAAATAAAAAGGACCTATTCCTTAAATGGGTAGAAACTGAATTTTCCGCTTTAACTAGTATAAATCAAAGGGCGCAGTTTTTAGAAAGAGTGAAATTGTATTTAGATAAAATAAAAAACCCTTACATGAGAAATCTATACATTAAAGAAATATCAAAGATTATTGAGGTTGATGAAGCTGTTTTATATGGAGATTTATATAGTTTGAATTTAAATGATAAGTCTTTGAAAAAGAAAAAAGGAAATCATATAAATCTTATTTGTGAAAGAAATTTTTTAAAGGCCCTCTTTGAATTGCCAGAGGATGTTGTAAGGGACTTGATTTTTGATTTAGATGAGGATTATTTTAATGAAAATGAGATGCGAGAATTGTTTAAAAAAATTGTTGAAAATTTAGAAAAAGGGATTAATATTTGTAATCTTGTGAGGGACAATGTAGTTGGTGAACTAGTTAGTTCTCTGATTATGATGAATTTAGAAGGATGTAATTATAAAGCTTTGGCTACTCAAAATAAAAATAAGATTATCTTTAATTATATAAATAAAAAAAAGAAGAATCTAGCAAAGAAATTGCAACATATTAGAGATAAAGAAGATAGAAATTCTATTTTATCTGAAATAAATAGATTAATAGAGATGCAGAAGGATATATATTGCCATTTAATGGAGGAAGGCTAGACATGATGAAAAAGATTAAGATCCCAGAAGTTAAACAGTTAATTGCCATTGGTAAAGAGAAAGGTTTTATAACCTTTGATGAGATGAATGATATCTTACCTGAGGATGTTTTATCCTCAGATTTAATTGATGATATTATAATGCTCCTTACCCAGTTAAAGATAGATGTTATTGATCCAAAGAATAGCAATAAGGCGTTATCCCAAAGTTTAACAGCAGATGATCATGATGATAAGGATGAAGATAAAGAGGTTGAGCTTTATTTAACATCTATTTCAACAGACGATCCTGTTAGGATGTACCTAAAAGAGATGGGGGATATCCATTTGCTTACGAGAGAGGAAGAGGTTGAGGTTGCAAAGGCTATAGAAGAGGGTCAAAGAAAGGTCATAAGAAGTGTTTTATCCTTTCCAAAAGTTACAAAGCTTTTTCGAAATCTGTATAAACGTATAGAAAATGATGAGGTAAAGCTAAGGGATATAATTGTAATTGATGATGACATATTAGCTGAAGAGGATTTTTTAGATGAAGAGGGTATGCATAATGATGAGGATGCAGTTAGCATAAAAGAGCAAAAATATTTGCTTGCAAAAGAAGAATTACTTAAGGTATTAGATGAAATAATTGTTACCCTTGATAAAAATTTAGATTATGTAGATAAGATAAGAAGTGATGATTTATCTATAGATACAGTTTTAAATTATAAGCAAAAGGCCCAAGATAGCATAGAAAGGTTAACTGATAGTTTAATGAGGATCAAGTTTAATTATAAATATATTTGTGAAATAGCTAATTATATTATTGATGTTTATAAATCAATAGAGGATAGAGAAAGAGATCTAAAAAAAATATATAAGATTATTAAGTTTGATTGTGATGATGTGGCATTGCCTGTATTAGATGAAGAGACTTTCATTAGAAGGATAGATTCAGTAGGTTTAAAGAAAAGAGATAAAGACGTATTATTAGAGAAATATAGAGCTATTTGTAAAGATTTAAAGAATGAATGTAGTGACATTGGTTCTGATAGGACTGAACTTTCACTCCTTTATGAAAACCTAACTAATGGTTTGGAGGAAGCAGACTCAGCTAAGAAGAAATTAATTCAATCAAATTTAAGGCTTGTTGTGAGTATAGCAAAGAAGTACACAGGTAGGGGTTTACAATTTTTAGATCTTATTCAAGAGGGAAATATTGGGTTAATGAAAGCTGTAGAAAAGTTTGAATATAAAAGAGGCTATAAGTTTTCAACTTACGCTACTTGGTGGATTAGGCAGGCAATTACGAGGGCTATAGCAGATCAAGCTAAAACTATACGTATACCCGTTCATATGATAGAGACCATAAATAGGCTTATTAAATGTTCAAAACTGCTTCAAGCAGAATATGGGAGAGAGCCTACTCCTCTTGAGCTAGCAAGGAAACTAAATATGCCTGTTGACAAAGTAAGAAAAGTTTTAAAGGTTGCAAAAGAGCCAGTGTCTTTAGCCTCACCCATAGGTGATGATGAAGATAGCAGTTTAGTTGATTTTATAGAGGATGTTAACGCAGTTAACCCAACTGATGTTGTTTCATACAATAAATTAAAGGAGCATGCTAGGGAGATATTGGATACATTATCCCCAAGAGAAGCAAGTGTTCTTCGTCTTAGGTTTGGTATTGATTGTCCATCAGATAATACATTGGAAGAAGTGGGAAAGATATTTAATGTTACTAGAGAAAGGATAAGACAAATCGAAGCCAAAGCTATTAGAAAGCTTAGACATCCTGTTAGGAGTAGAATATTAAAAACTTTTATAGATTATTGATTGACTATACAAATAAAAAGTTTTATATATTATCTTTAGTTAAAGGGCCAATAGCTCAGCTAGGAAGAGCCACCGGCTCATAACCGGTAGGTCCCAGGTTCAAATCCTGGTTGGCCCATTTTTTTTTATGAGAGCTTAAAATTGACGAGTATTCTTGAGATTATATCTTTTTTGGAAAAACATATATCACCACTAAATAGGCAATTTGAATGGGATAATTCAGGTAAGCAAATATATTTTGGAGATGAAAAGATATGCAAGGTAGCCTTAGCACTGGATCCCACTGCTAAGGCTATTAAAGAAGCAGTTTCAAGGGGGTGTGAGTTATTAATAACTCATCACCCTCTTTTTTTTGGATCATTTAAGTCATTAAATTTTGGACATCCTGGATTTAATAAGGTTGGAATAGCTATTCAAAATAAGCTTGCAATTTTATCATATCATACAAATTTTGACTTAGCTGATTATGGTCTATCAGATTATATATGTGATTCTTTAGGTGCCAAGAGAATAGATACTTTAGATAAAATAGGAAGTAAAAAATTGTACAAATTTGTTGTATATGCCCCAAAAGGTTATGAATCCTCAATGATTGAAGCAATTGATAGAGCAGGTGGTGGATCTATAGGAAATTATAAAAAATGTAGTTTTTCAGTTTATGGAACAGGGACCTTTGAACCACAGGAAGGGACAAAACCCTTTATAGGAGAGAAGGGTAAACTTGAACATGTTAATGAATTTAAGATGGAAACAATTGTTATAGAGGAAAACTTATTAAATTTAATAGAAGAGGTAAGGAAGGCTCACCCTTATGAAGAGATGGCATATGATGTTTACAAGCTTGAAAATGAAATACCTTACGGGATTGGTAGGATATGTGAATATAGTAAAAGTATAGACGTAAAAACATTTTTAGAAAAGTTAAAGGAGATATTTAATATTAATATCTTAAGATATAATGGAAATTTAAAAAAATTAAATAATATCGATAAATTTGCAGTTGTGGCTGGCTCAGGTGCTACTTATTGGAAAAAGTGTAAGGATAAGGGTGTAAAACTTTTAATAACAGGTGACCTAAAACATCATGACGCTTTAGATGCGATGGAGGAAGATATAGCTATTATTGATGTTGGACATTTTGCATCGGAGAGAATCTATCTAAATTATTTGTCAAAGGTTTTAAAAGAAAATTTTGATATAGAAATTATATTATTAGCTGAGGATGATCCAATAAATTATGTGTAGGAGGTATAATGAAGGAACTAATAGAAAGGCTGCTTGAGTTACAAAATATTGATATTAGGATTGCAACGTTAGAAGAGAAAATTAGTAGTGAAGATGAATTGCTTAAAGAAGTACGTGAAAAATATGAAAAATTTACAGAAGAGTATGAAGAATTAAAGAAGGAAATTGATGAATTACAAAAAAATCTATCAGAAACAAAGTCTTTGTATGAAGAGAAAAAAGCTTTATATGACAAAGCCCAGAAAAAATTGTCAACTGTAAAAAATAGCAAAGAGTATGAGGCTGTCTTGAAAGAGCTTGATATATTGAAGAAGGAGCATGAAGAGTTTGAGCTTAAATACTTAGAGTTAGATGAATTATATAAGAAAAAGATAGACAAAAAGAAGGATATGGATAGTAAAAAAGATGAGTTAAAGAGTAATTATCAAAAGAATTTAAATAGAAAGGGCAAAGAAGACGAGAGCTACAAAAATGAGCTTAAAGAACTTAAAGAAACAAGGAAAGATGTAGCAACTAATATTAAGAGAAGTGTGCTTTCAAAATATGAAATGTTGCGCTCAGCAAGGAATAATCTAGCTATAGTTAAGGTTGATGATGAGATTTGTGGGGGTTGTTATATGAAGATACCTCCACAGCTGTATGTTGAAGTAAAAAGAGAAAAAGAATTAAAACAATGTCCAAATTGTAAGCGCTTTCTTTATTATGAAAATAGTAATAGTGTAGAAAAGAACGTTAAATGATCTTACATGTTTATACAGATGGAGCATCTAGAGGAAATCCTGGCCATTCAGGTATAGCCTATATAATCACTAATGTAGAAAATAAGCCTATAGAGAGTTTTTCAAAATATATAGGAATAGTCACAAATAATTATGCAGAATATACTGCCCTTTTATATGCAATAAGAAGGGTAAGGGAAATAACGGGTGAAAAAGTCTTTTTTTATTTAGACAGTGAATTAGTTGTAAAGCAATTAAATGGCGCGTATAAAGTAAAGAGTAAAACCTTGCAGAAGCTATACAATACAATTGTAGAAGAGAGTAAACATTTAGATTGTGTCTTTATTCATATACCTAGGGAATTAAATAAATTAGCAGATAAGCTTGCCAAAGAAGCCTCATTTAATATAATTAACAATAGTTAGTTAATATGAAAAAGTTATTGTTAATTTTAACCTTACTTTTTATAAACTGTAGTATTTTAATTGCCCAAGAAAATTTAGAACCACCTATTAATACAATTAGAGAAGATGATACAGGGGAGGTTAGCAAAGGTAATAAGTTTTTTTTGAATGGTAATTATAGTAAAGCGATCGATTTTTATGAAAAGGCAACAAAAGAAAAGGAAGGTGTTGCATATTACAATTTAGGGGTAACCTATTATCTGCTAGGTCAATATAAAGAATCTAAGAGAGCTTTATTACAATCGATTAAAGCAGGTTATAAAGATAGGGATGTATACATTAACCTAGCATCAACTTATATGATGCTAGGTGATTATGAAAAAGCACAGAGCATATTAGAAGATTACATTCCTGATAATGGTACACCGGCTATATATACTAATTTGGGGAATATATTTCTACATTTAGGTGAAACGGCTAAAGCATATTATTATTTGCAAAAGGCTGTATCGTTAGGCGGTGATTCTTTCTATGCTAATATTTCATTAGCAAATTATTTTTTAAGTATTGGTGACAATGAAAATGCAGAGAAAATTCTAAATAATATAAGCCCTAAAGGTTTTTTGCAAAACTTAAATATGGGAAAGATTTATTTTAACATGGGTAATCATTTGTTATCAAATGAATATTTGGAGAAAGCTTTAGTATACTATGAAACAGCAGAATTGTATAAATTAATGGCAAAAAATTATGCAGTTTTAGGTAATTATTCGTTGCAGAGTGATGTTTTAAAGAAGGTTATGGAATTAGAGCCTAATGATTTAAATAGAATAAATTATGCTGTAAGTTTATATTGCGGTGGCTATACAGATAGGTCCTTTGATTTTTTGAAATCTCAAATCAAATTAGATCAAGATAATACATATTATAAATTTTTGTATAGCTATCTATTATTTATCGGTAATAATATGAACACAGTTAAAGACTATTTAAAAAGTCTATATGATTATTCTCCCGATGTAGAAAATCTATATCTTTATGTTAAATATTTAATAATTTCAAAAAATGATAAATACATCACTCAAGCAATAAATATAATAAAAAATAACAATATTGATAATCCTTATATAAATTTAGTTAAGTCTATTTTGGAGATATTTAATAGAGATTATTATAAAGCTTTAAGGTTTGTAAATAATATTAATGTAGAAACATTAAATAGATTTCAAAAAGAAGAATATTATATAATCAAATGTTTTATCCACACACATTTAGCTAAATTTGATAAGGTTTTACAAATAGTTGATAAAATCCCCTATTATAGAGCAGAATATTTTTGGTATAAGTTTATAGCGTTATGGAATAATGACAATTTACTTAATCTATTGCAAGCCATAAAAGAGGGTCATTATAGTTGTTTAAATAAGAAAAGGAATAAAGATCTGAGCATTAGTTTTAAACCCCTTATAACAGATATGGATTTATCCTACACATTTTATAACAGACCAGTGGATATAATAGAACATATGGTTTTCCCTATACTAATGGACGCTAATGAGGTAGCCAAAATAATGAACTTTGGCAGTCAGTTAATAAATGAGAACCAAGCAGATATTGCTCTTTCAACGCTTATGAATTCCCTTTCCTTCATTAAAGCAATAGACTTAAATAATAGCGCTGTTCAACATTTAATAGAGGGAAACTACTACAGGGCACTAGATATGTTGAAAGAAGCCAATATTAAACTACCAAGTAATCCTATAATACTCTATAATATAGGACTAACCTATAAATATATAGGCAATCAAAACAAGGCTCTTCTTTATTTTTCTCGCTCTGAGTCTTCTAGTAGATATTTTTATCCAGCAAGTATTGTTAAGGCAATAATATATTATAAAACAGGTAAAGCTGGTGAGAGTAGGAAGTTATTCTCTAATATATATAATTCGTTTAATGAAAATAATGCATTAATGGATTTACCAAATTTTATAATATATATGAAGTATTTGGCAGGTATTGTTGTTGATAACCCCTCTAATGTAGAAAATAGATTGATAAGTGATAAACTAAATACTGAGTATGGCAGATTAATCCTAGATATATGTAGATATATAAAAGGAGGTAAAGAAGAAGCTTTACAAAAAATAAAGAATAATAACTCTTATCATAGTGACTATTTATATAATTTTATATCTCTCTATAACGATAATTCTAATTTAATAAAAATAGCAAAGGAGGATAGGGTTTATAGGTTTACCACATATTTCATAGAATTTTACAAAGGCAAGAGATACAAGATAGAATACGATAAAAGTGATAAATATGAGCTAAAGGAGGCGTTTTTCTATCATATTCTAAATGGTAATTATGGTAGAGCTTATAATAATTTGGTAAAAATCTTTGATGAGACGTCTGACTCGTATTATCCTAATGAGTTGGCACTATACTATTATATGGTTGTTGATGATAAGGTAAATGCTGAAGGTGCTTATAATGCACTAGAGAGATCTAGCCTCAGTAATTATTATTCTGATTATTATAAATTAATATATATGCTTTTAAACAGTGAATATAAAAATCTTGAGGATAAACTTAGTGATTTTAAAGAAAAATTTCCATCATCAAATAGACTGCATCTTGTAAATGCAATATACCATTTTGATAAGGGAGATTTAAACCTGCTAGAAGATGATATTAATATGTTGTTAAAAGATAAGAACAATTTAGAATTTAGTTTACCATTAAAGATAAATATCGAAAGTCTGTGAAATAATTAAATTAAAAAAATTAGATTAATCGAAAAAGGAGGTTTAAAATATGCAGACTGGGTTTTTAAAAGGAAAAAATGCGCTTGTAACTGGTGGAGCATCAGGGATGGGGAAAGCTATGGCTTTTAACTTTGCACGTTATGGAGCAAATGTAGCTATATGTTCCCTACTTTCTAAAAATGATTCTATTGATATTAAAGAACTAGCTAATATCCCAGCAGTAGAAGAGATGGATAATACAAAAAAAGAGCTTGAATCTATTGGTGTGAAGGTTATAGCTGGCAATGTAGATGTAACAAATAATGATCAATTAGTTGAATTTTTTAATATTGTAAAGAAAGAATTTGGGAAAATAGATATTTTAGCTAATGCAGCAGGTGTAACTGCTGAGCATGTGCTTGAGGATCATCCAGAGGAGCTATGGCTTAGGGTTATGGATGTTAATATAAATGGAGTGTTTAGATCAACTAAACTAGCAATAAAAGATATGAAGAAAAATGGTTGGGGCAGAATTATAAATATTGCTTCAACGGCAGCCCATGTTGGTGCTGAAACATCGGCAGCATATTGTGCGTCAAAATCTGCAGTAGTTGGTTTTACAAGAGCAGTTGCCTTGGAGGGTGCCCCTTATAAAGTAACATGTAATTCAATTAGCCCTACTTGGGTGGAGTCTAAATTTGGTGTAAAATGGATAGGTGATATTGCTAAAAAACAATTGAATAAAGATCCAGAAGAATATTTGCAGGAACTAAGAGAAGAAAATCCTCAAAAGAGGCTAATACAACCTGAGGAGATTGGTGCTGTGGCCTTATTTTTATGTAGCAATGAAGCAAAGGGTATTAACGGTGAAGATATTAGAGTTACGGGAGGTGCTATATGGTAGATATAAACTTAAAACATACAAATCATTATATAGATGGTAAATGGCAAAATTCAGTTAATAATAATAGTAGAGAGATACTAACTCCCTATGATGGTACTTGTATTACAAAGGTTAGTGAAGGTAGTCTAGAGGACGTGCAAAAGGCTATAAAAGCAGCTAGGAGTGCTTTTGATGGGAAATATTATGAGAAAATGAATAACCTCGCTAGAGCAGATATACTTGAAAGTATAAGTGATAAAATCAAAGAAAATAAAGAAGAGCTAGCGACCCTTGAAAGTTTAAATACAGGTAAAACATTGGAAGAGTCAAAGTGGGATATGGATGATATTGTAGGTGTTTTTAGTTATTATGCATCTCTTATAATGAATAATAAAGATGAGAGCATATCTAACTTAATGCCTAATATAACAAGTTATGTAATAAAAGAGCCAATAGGGGTGTGTGCCTTAATTCTCCCATGGAATTATCCACTTTTGCAAGCCTCATGGAAAATAGCAGCTGCCTTTGCTGCTGGTTGTACTATGATTATTAAGCCCTCTGAACTAACCCCACTAACAACTTTAAAATTAGTCGAGTTCATAGATGAATTTGATATTCCAAAGGGTGTTATTAATCTTGTTTTAGGTGATGGCATTAATGTTGGTGAGGAATTAGCTAAAAACAACTTAGTTGATATGGTTTCCTTTACAGGTGGAATTGATACTGGCAAAAGGATAATGAGAAATGCATCAACTAATGTTAAAAAGGTAGCACTTGAGCTAGGAGGTAAAAACCCTCACATTATATTTAGAGATGCCGATCTTAATACGGCTTTAGATTTTGTATTTAATGGTGTCTTCTTCCATTGTGGACAAATCTGCTCTGCAGGCTCTAGAGTATTGTTACAGGAAGATATATATGATGAATTAAAAGAGAAGATAGTGGAAAAGGCAAAAAACATAAAATTAGGTTTTCCCTTTGATAGCGATACTCAAATGGGATGTCTTATCTCTAAGAAACAGCTAGATAAGGTTGAATATTATGTAGATTCAGCAAGAAAAGAAGGAGCTACTATCTTAACAGGGGGTGAAAGGGCAAGTGATAAAAAATTTTCAAAGGGGTATTTTTATTTACCAACTGTTATCGATAATTGTAACAGTAAGATGGAGATAGTTCAAAATGAGGTATTTGGTCCTGTGATAACATTGGAGTCTTTTAAAACACCTGAGGAAGCAGTAAGTCTTGCTAATGATACAATTTACGGTTTATCCGCTGGTTTTTGGAGTAAAAATGTTGATATAATAGAATATATGAGTAAAAATTTGAGGTTTGGTACTATTTGGGTCAATGATTTTAATGTGTATTATCCCTTTGCACCATGGGGTGGTTGCAAACAATCTGGTATTGGTAGAGAATTAGGTGAAGAGGGTTTGCTTGAATATTATGAGATAAAACATATATACAATAATAGTAAAAATAAACCTGTTAGGTGGTTTTGATATGAAATATTTAATAAGAACATTTTTTTTGTTCCTTATTTTTCTTACCCTTAGTTTCAATGTATTTGCAAAGGATAAAACAATTGATTTTGTTTATGTATCGTGGACTGGTGTTACAGTTAAAACTGAAATTGCTAACTATATATTAAATAAATTAGGTTATAGCACAAGCAAGAAGCTATTATCTGTTCCCTTTTGTTATGTAGCATTAAAATCTAAGAAAGCTGATGTATTTCTGGGCAACTGGATGCCAGTGCAAAAACATATTTATAATGGATATAAAAATGATGTTGTTAAATTAACTACAAATATGGATGGTGCCATCTATACCTTAGCTGTTCCTAAATATGTTTATAGTGCTGGAGTGAAACATTTTAAAGATCTAAATAGGTTTAAAGATAAATTTGAAGGCAAGATTTACGGACTTGAAGAGGGCAATTTTGGCAATGAAGTTGTAAGATATATGATAAAAAATAATTTATTTTCCCTCAAAGATTGGAAATTGGTAGTCTCTAGTGAACCTGCTATGTTAGCTGAGGTTAGAAGAAAGATCTCTAAAAATAAGTGGATAGTATTTTTGGGGTGGCGCCCCCATCAAATGAATGTAATGTTTGATATTGCATATCTAGATGGGAGTACTGATGAAACTTTTGGAGCCAATAATGGCGCCTCTATAGTTAATACATTAGTTAGGAAGGGTTTTACTAAAGATTTTCCAAATGTTACTCTATTTCTAAAGAATTTAGTTTTTCCAATTAATATGATGGAAGAGATTATGTATAAACTGTATAAAAATCCTAATTTAACTCCTCTTAAAGCCTCTTTCGACTATTTATCAAAGCATAGAGAAGTGTTAAAAAAATGGTTGGAGGGTGTAGAGACAGCTGACGGGAAAGGAAATGCCTATAAACTAATTACTAGTGATATCTTTAAGTAAATTATAGGCTCTATTTCTATTATAACCTAATATTTTTAATATTTTAACAATATCTTTGTTTGAAAATTCTTCTTTTAAAAGTTTTTCAATAATTAAATTTATATCTGTTTTTTCATGAGATTCTATTTTGTTATTGTCTATTACTACAATAAATTCACCTTTTTC
Source organism: Deferribacterota bacterium (assembly GCA_034189185.1). Lineage (NCBI taxonomy): Bacteria > Pseudomonadati > Deferribacterota > Deferribacterota bacterium. The sequence goes on along the minus strand of JAXHVM010000034.1, from coordinate 1,091 downwards.
AGTGATTTCTGCTACGTTATTACTGTTATAAACAAAAACGTGCTCCTCAAATATTTTAGTAAGTTCTCTACAAACAAAGAAAGGGGGGGTAAAAATAGCTAATATATCATTTAGGGTTTCTTTTATCCTGTGGCATGATTCATAGAGAATGATTGTTGTCTTTATTTTTCTTAAATCCAGTAGCTCCTTTTTTCTTTCATTTTTTTTATTGCTTAAAAAACCATTAAAATAAAATGTTTTAGTGTTAAAACCTGAATATATTAGAGCTAATACAAAAGCTGTAGCACCAGGTAATACTTCAAAGGGGATATTCTCTGTTATAAGTTTTTTGGCTAATATATTACCAGGATCTGAAATACAGGGTGTGCCAGCATCTGTTGTAAGAGCAATTTTTTTACCACCTTTCAATAGGTCAATTATTTTAATTGCTGTGTTTAATTCATTGTCCTTATTATAAGTATAGATAGGTTTTTTTATATTATAATGTGACAATAGTTTTCTGGTGACCCTTGTGTCTTCTGAATATATAAGATCCACCTCTTTTAGTATATCAAGGGCTCTAAGGGTTATATCTTTTAGGTTGCCTATTGGAGTTGGAATATAATAAAAGAGAGCATTATTTCTTTTCATCAACTATTCTAAAGGTAATAGAGTCTATTAATTCCCCATTGTTATCAAAAATCTCTACCCTCCACTTACCTGTCCACTTAGGATATATATTTTTAGTACTATAAGTCTTCCAGGTCTTCCCATTAACTGAAAGGGGAACTTCAGCCATTATATTGTTATTATAAATCCATAAATGGGTAATACTAGTTGGGTACTCATCTGTTTTAACTTCTGTAAAACAGACAAGCCCCCCTACATCTTTACTGAAAACCCTTCCAACATTTATAGGTTTTAGATCTTTTATATCTTTTGCGATTTTTATATCGATTATCTCTGTAGCTGCAAATAGCTGTATTAAAGGGATAAATATAAATATAAGTATAAATATTATTTTATTTTTTAACTGTAATCTCTGAGAAATCATCAATATAATTCTCCGCTAATTTAGCTGAAACAGCACCATCAGCAGTAGCAGTTACTAT